>JAIXZK010000041.1 GCA_027489695.1 Sphingomonadales bacterium | reverse complement strand
CCGGAAAGCGAAACCTTTGGTGAAAATGTGGGCCTCCTCACGCGCGACGTGTTCGGTCTGGAGGTTGCCAAGTCAGGGTTCAACTCCTTGCTTGCCAAAGAGGCGGAGCAAGCTCTGACCTACGAGCAGGCACTTGAAGCTTTCAAGCAGCAGGTAGGCTTTGAGGGTCGCGCCATTCTCAAGGCGCTGATGCGTGGACGGGGCAAGCAATAGGATGCGTCGTTTGCCCGCTCCCACCATCGATTTCTGCACCGCCCTGATCGAAGCCACAAACGGGATCGGAAGTCCGGTCACTCAGGCTAACATTCGGGCTCAAATCCCCCCCCCAACCGCAGTCGCGATTGAAGCGGCGTTTCATACGGGTGCGCAGGCTGCGCTGCTTTACAGTTTCCCCCGCATTGCAAGTGGCGCCGGCGACCCTGTGGTCCTGGGGAATCTGCGGAAGTCGGACCTCACCAAACTCTACACCCAATACTTCGTCCCGAAGGAGAAACCGGCACGACGGCTTTATGACCAGCTCAAGATCACGGCCAACGGCAAGTGCCCCCTGTGTGGCGATATCGGGCATGTGCGCACGCTCGATCACTATATTCCGAAAGCAAATTTTCCGATTTACTCCGTGATGCCGGGAAATCTAATTCCGTGCTGTCGTGATTGCAACTCTGAGAAGCTCAACGCTTTTTCTGCAACGCTCGCTGGGCAGACGCTTCACCCTTATTTCGACGATGCAAAGTTCTTCGATGAGCAATGGGTTAACGCACGGGTCATCGCGGGCACTCCGCCCGTCATCGAGTATTACGTATCGCCACCTGCTCACTGGTCCCCAACTGAAGGGAACCGCGTCGCCGCCCATTTTGCAGAGTATGACCTAGCGGAGCGCTTTGGCATCGAAGCTGGCGCTGACCTTCCGGAAACGATCTACACTCGGAGAACGACGCTGCACGGCTTTAGTCCGCACGAATACGCTGAGCATCTGCGAGAAAAGAGCGAAAATATGAGCCTGCACGTGAATAACTGGCGGAGAGTAATGTTTTTGTCTCTTGCAAACGATCATTGGTTTTGCGCGCATCCGCATTGAGTAAATGCTGAACGTCGCTTCACGAGAACTGTGGCATTCTGTATGCCTATCAGGGGCAGCAGAAATGTCGGAAATCCGGCCACTCGGGCGAATGACAACTTCGTGCGCTTTAAGGCGATCGGCTGGCCAGTCGCGATGACCGAGATTAGGTCGCGAAGCAGACGAATTAAAGAATGGCTGATCCTGGGGCGTTGACGTACGTTCGCCGTTCTATGGGTTCACGATCAGGCTCATCCGGATACCTAGCAGCGAAGAAGATGCCTCCCGCGGGCTGGGCCGCAGACCCCCGACCCCGTTTCGCCTGCTTGTCCCACGCCGGTCGTCGGCTTTCGCGACCAAACAAAACAAAATGGGGTCTGGGGCCGACGGCCCCAGCCGCCGGAGGCCTCCCTGCCTTGCCACGCAGCGCCCCGAAGCCGCAGGGGTTTGCGCCGGCGGGGCGCTGGTTCTAGACCTTGGCGGCGAAGGCGCCACGCGCCGCACCCCGAGGAGTTTCGATGATCATTGCCTATCCCTCGACCGCCCATGACCAGCCGCATGCCCGGATCGTGCTGGTCGGCAGTGGCGGCGCGCTGAGCCCGGCCGCTGCCGCCGCCGATGCCGCCGGCGGTGGCCAGCTGGCCCGCGCCCTGGCCGCGGCGCGTTTCGATGGCGAGGCCGGTGCCATTGTCGAGCTGCTGGCGCCTGCCGGCATCGCCGCCACCCGGCTGCTGGCGATCGGCAGCGGCACGGCCGAAGGTGCCGATGCGGCGCTGTTCGAAAAGCTTGGCGGCGCCATCGCGGCGCGGTTGCAGACCAGCGGCGAAACGCGGGCGAGCGTCGATCTTGGCGGCGTCAGCGCGGCGATTCCGCTCGCCGAGGCGGCGGCGCATCTCGCCCATGGCGCGATGCTGCGCAACTGGCGCTTCGACAAATATCACACGACGATGAAGCCGAAGCAGAAGCCGACGCTGGCGCAGCTCGACGTGCTCGGCGCGACCGGGGCCGAGGCGTTCCATGCGCGGCTGGCGGCGATTGCCGATGGCGTGATGCGGACGCGGGCGCTGGTCACCGAACCGGCCAATGTCATCTATCCCGAAAGCTTCGTCGCCGCGGCGCAGGACCTGGCGGCGCTCGGCATCACGCTGACCGTGCTCGACGTGCCGGCGATGGAAGCGCTCGGCATGGGCGCGGTGCTTGGCGTGGCGCAGGGCTCGGTGCGGCCGGCGCGCATCCTGGCGATGCAGTGGAACGGCACCGGCAGCGACACGCCGCCGGCGCCGGTGGTGCTCGTCGGCAAGGGCGTCACCTTCGATACCGGCGGCATTTCGATCAAACCCGCCGCCGGCATGGAGGACATGAAGTGGGACATGGGCGGCGCGGCCGCCGTCACCGGCGCCATGCACGCGCTCGCCGCGCGCAGGGCGAAGGCGCATGTCGTCGGCGTCGTCGGGCTGGTCGAGAACATGCCCGATGGCAATGCCCAGCGGCCGGGCGATGTCGTCACCTCGATGTCGGGCCAGACCATCGAAGTCATCAACACCGATGCCGAGGGGCGGCTGGTGCTGTGCGACGCGATCTGGTGGGCGCAGGAAATCTGGAAGCCGGAAGTCATCGTCGATCTGGCGACGCTGACCGGCGCCATTATCATCAGCCTGGGCCATGATCACGCCGGCATGTTCACCAACGACGATGGCCTGGCGGCGCAGCTTTCCGCCGCCGGCGAGGCGACCGGCGACCGGCTGTGGCGGATGCCGATGGGCGACAGCTTTGACAAGCTGATCGACAGCCCGATCGCCGACATGAAGAATGTCGGCCCGCGCGAGGGCGGCTCGATCACCGCGGCGCAGTTCATCAAGCGCTTCGTCAAGCCGGGCGTGAAATGGGCGCATCTCGATATCGCCGGCACGGTTTGGGTATCGAAGGCCGGGACGCTGCACGAAAAGGGCGCCACCGGCTTTGGCGTGCGGCTGCTCGATCGCTTCATCGCCGACAATTTCGAGGCGCGCTGAGGGCGGCGCGGCGATGGCGCTGGCGGTCAACTTCTACCAGCTCGCCAATCGCAGCGCCGCGGCGGTGCTGCCGGCGCTGGCCGGCAAGGCGCTGGAGGCCGGGCACCGCGTCGTCGTGCGCGCCGAGGCGGCATTGCTGCCGGCGCTCGACCTGGCGCTGTGGAGCCACGCGCCCGATGCCTTTCTGCCGCACGGCATCGACAGCGATCTGGGCCCGGCCCGCGCCGCGCGCCAGCCGCTGCTGCTGACCGCCGCGCCATTGCCGGCGGCCAATGGCGCCGATTGCCTGGTGCAGGTGGGCGGGGAACTGCCGGAAGCGCTGGACGGCCTGGCCCGGGCGCTGTTCCTGTTCGATGGCGACGGCATCGAGGCGGCGCGGGCGCATTGGCGCCGGCTGGCGGCCACCGACGTGCAGCGCGTCTATTGGCGCGAAGGCGAGGGCGGCCGCTTCGAAAAGGCGGGGTAGGGCAGCGTCACGCCGCCCGGCTTCAAGCCGCCTGACGCGGCGCCTCTGCCGCGGCGAAATCGAGCGACACCGCCGGCATCGCCAGGTTCGGGGCGAGCTTGGCGACATCATTCTCGAACATGCGATATTTCACCGCCAGCCGCTCGAAATGGTCGCGATTGCCTTCGGCGCGGGCGCGATCAAGGGCGACGGCAACGGCTTCGGCGCCGCGCAGCGACAGCTCGCAGGCATCATCATTGATGGTGTCGATGAGGAAGGTCAAAGAGTTGAAGGGCGTGCGGGCCATTGCGGAATCCTGATCGGCAAAAGAAATCCACTATCCCCTATGGAACACGGGGCGCCGCGGCAAGACAGGCAGCCTGTGACAAAATGTGCCTTGTCTTGCCATGCCGGCGGCGCGCCGCTAGGAGCCACGCGCTTTCCCTATCCGCCGAATGGAGTTTTCCCATGGCCATCACGCGCACCTTCTCGATCATCAAGCCCGATGCCACCCGCCGCAACCGGACCGGCGCGATCAACGCCATGATCGAAGGCGCCGGCCTGCGCATCATCGCGCAGAAGCGCCTGCAGCTGACGCAGGCGCAGGCCGAGGGCTTCTACGCCGTCCACCGCGAGCGCGGCTTCTTCGGCGAACTGGTCGCCTTCATGATTTCGGGCCCGGTCGTCGTCCAGGTGCTGGAAGGCGAGGACGCGGTGCCGGCCTATCGCGCCATCATGGGTGCCACCAACCCGGCGAATGCCGAAGAAGGCACGATCCGCAAGGTGCACGCCGAGTCGATCGAAGCCAATTCGGTGCATGGTTCGGATTCGGACGAGAATGCCGCGATCGAAATCGCCTATTTCTTCGCCCAGACCGAAATCACCGGCTGAACCTGACAAAGCACGTCGATTGCCGGCGACGGCGGATCGGCGAACGGGCATGATGGCCGCCGGACGCTTGGTCCGGCGGGAGTGGTGATCATGGCCAAGGGTCAGGCGAAATCGAACAAGGAAGTGCGCAAGCCCAAGGCAGCGCCGCCCAAGAAGGTCATCCAGGCCAAGCCCTCGACCAAATAGCGCCGCCGTCAGGCGGTGTGGATGCCGAGCCGGCGCATCTTCTCGATCAGCGTGGTGCGCTGCAGCCCGAGCAGTTTCGCGGTGGCGGCAACGGCCCCCTGCGAGGCAGCGAGCGCCTCGGTGATATAGGCGGTCTCGAGGTCGACAAGGATCTGCTTGAGATCGACACCGCCGGCGACATCGATCCGCGGTTCGGTGGTGGTTCCGGCAGCACGGCCAGCCTGCGGCCACAGCGCGCGCGCCGGCGGCGGCGGCGATCCCAACAGCTTGGGCACGGCCGTCGCTTCGACGATCCGCCCGGCGAAATGCGCCTGGGAACGTTCGACGACGTTCTTCAGTTCACGCACATTGCCCGGCCAGGCGTGGCGCATCAGCCCGGCCATGGCACCGGCACTGAACCGCACCGGCAACCCCGGCAGGCGCGCCAGGAAATGATCGAGCAGCGCCGGCAGATCCTCGATGCGATCGGCGAGTGCCGGCATCTCGATGCGGATGACGTCGAGGCGATAGAGCAGATCGGCGCGGAAGCTGCCACGATCGAGCGCGGCGATGAGATCGACGCTGGTGGCGGCAACGAGGCGGACATCGACGGCGATCGGCAGCATGCCGCCAACGCGCTCGACGACGCGGGTTTCGAGGGCGCGCAGCAGTTTTGCCTGCATCGCCAGCGGCATGTCGCCGACTTCGTCCAGGAAGAGCGTGCCGCCATCCGCGGCCTCGAAGCGGCCAGCGCGGGCCTTGAGCGCACCGGTGAAGGCACCTGCCTCATGCCCGAACATCTCGCTTTCGAGCAGGTCGCGGGCAACGGCGGCGCAGTTCAGCGCGATGAACGGCCGCGCGGCACGGCGGCTACGCTGGTGGAGCAGTTGCGCGACGACATCCTTGCCCGATCCCGAGGCGCCGGTGATCAGCACCGATGCGGCGGAATCGGCGATCGTCTCGATTTCGGCGCGGATTGCGACGATGGCGGGGCTGTCGCCGATCAGGATCGCCGGATGCGGCGCGACGGCCGTGGCGGCTGCGGCGCCCCGGCGCGGGCCGGGCGCCAGTGCCGGGCCGAATTCGATGTCGTGCAGGTCGGCATCGCGAAACACCGCGTCGTGCCGATCCTCGCGCGGTCGGCCGAAGCGACCGGACGGCGTGATCGGCCGCGCTGGCCGGATGTCGGGCGTGTGGTGCCCCATCGTGCGTCCTTCCTGCAAAACCGCTTGCTGACCCTGATCTCCTGCTGCTCAAAAAGCTGTTGTTGTGCCTGCCTTGCCTGTTCGTGTCGGTGTTCTCCCCACGATCACCGCCGCGCCCTGCAATGCAGGTTTCGCGCCCCCGTCCGGCGCCTTGCCATTGTCGTGCCCACCACTTGTCGACCGGTGTCGATTTGTTGCCAGCGACGCCAATGAATTGCCAAGCGACCGAAACTCGTTACATATGGTCTATGCCGTCATCGCAGCATCAGGGTTGGGAAGTAATTCCAAAATGACTGTAATCACCCCCGATACTTCGGGAAACTGGGTTCGATCCGGTACTGAAATGAACAAAATCCGTGTTCTGACCGTTGATTGGCAGGGCGAGGATCGAGCAAAAGAGCATCTTTTCATTCATCGTCAACCATTGGCGGCGCTGCAGAACCCGCAGGCCGCGTCCTTGCCCGCCGCCGATTGCCTGCTGCTCCCCGCGGACCAGCTCGCCGCCATCAGTCCGCGTGCCCAGGCCATCATCGGCCTGCCGGTCATCATCGCCCTGCCGGGGCGGGACGATACCAGCGCCATCGCCGATGTCCTCGATCGCGCCGATTCCTTCCTCTTCGCCGACGACAGCGTGGAGACCAGGCTGGCCATCCTCGCTGCCGCCGTCCGCCCCCATGGCCATGGCGAAGTCCGCGAGATCAGCAACGGCACCGCCCGCACCATCCACGCCCTGTCCGCCGACGCCGGCCGCATCGCCGAGGCGCTGGCCAAGCTCGCCGCGCAGCCGCCGGTCGCGCCGGACGAAGTCGCCATCGATGCCGCGCTCGTCCGCCGTATCCTCAAGCTGCGCCGCGAGCGGACACGCTTCCTGCCGGCCGAAATCTTCGCCGATCCGGCCTGGGACATGCTGCTCGACCTCACCGCCGCTCGCCTGGAAGACAAGCAGGTGCCTGTCTCCAGCCTGTGCATCGCCGCCGCCGTGCCGACCACGACCGCGCTGCGCTGGATCCGCAGCCTGTCCGAAGCCGGGCTGCTCGAACGCAGCACCGATCCCCGCGACGCCCGCCGCACCTGGATCGGCCTCACGCCGAGCGCCGCCGACGCCATGCTCGCCTGGCTGCGGCTGTTCGCCAGCCAGTTCGCCCCGCGCGGCTAAGCCCGGCCTCATCCTGGCGCCACCTGCCCGAGCAACCGCAGCACCGGCGCCAGCGAGCGGTCCGGGGCTTCCTCCATCGGGATATGGCCGATGCCATCCAGGATGGTCACCCGCGCATTCGGCAACCGCGCCGAAAACCATGCCGCCGAACTGACCGGGATCAGCTTGTCGTCGCGCCCCCACAGGATCAGCGCCGGCGCCGCGGTCCGGCGCAAGCCGGCCTCGTCGGTCGGCGAGCGTGGCCCGGCGAAGCGATCGAGTGTCGCGGCGCGATTGCCGGGGTAGCGCAGCAATTCCCAATAGCGATCGACCGCGGCCGGGCTGGCCACCGCCTGCACTGTCACCGATTGCTGCAGCGATTTTTCGAGCAGTGAGCGCGGCGTGATGACGGTGGCGAGATCGCGGATGCCGGGCATGCGCGCCAGGCGGAAACCGATCGGCAGGTCGGTGCCCTTCGGCTCGGGCTGCCCCGAGGCATCGACGAGCACCAGCGCCGCCACCTTCTCCGGATGCGCCACCGCATAACGCCAGGCAACGCCGCCGCCCATCGAATTGCCGGCGATGGCGAAACGGTCGAACCCCAGGTGGCGCACGACGGCGTCAGTCACCGCCACATAGCTGTTGGCGGAATAGTCCCGGCTCGGCACCGGGGAGGACAGGCCATGGCCGGGAAAATCGAAGCGGATGACGCGATAGCCGGCAGCGACCAGGCGATCCGTCCACGGCTGCCAGGTGTGCAGCGAAGCGTTGGAACCGTGCAGCAGCAGCACCGGAAAGCCATCGCGCGGGCCTTCGTCGCGCAGATGGATGATGCTGCCCGGCTGCAGCGCCAGATATTGCGAGGTCGGCCCGCCATATTTGGCGCGCAGCGTGGCGACCGGAATGTCGGGGGTGCGCAGCACGGCAAAGGCCAGGCCGAGCAGGCCGATGATCACGGCGAGCGCGATGGCGATGCGGCGCGGCCAGCGCGCGGGCGGGGCGGGGGAGGTGTTCATGGGGGGACCTTAGGGTCGATTGCACTTGCTGTGAAACCCCCCTCTCCCGCTTGCGGGAGAGGCGACTCGCGCTCTTGCGCGAGCGGGTGAGGGTGTCCTTTTGCGTTCAAGGCTGGGAACACCCTCACCCGGCGCGCTGGCGCGCGACTCGCCTCTCCCGTAAGCGGGAGAGGGGGGCTTGTGCGGGCTGTCCTCGCCATCCCCAGCCACGGAAGTTCACCGAAGTTCAGCCAGATCCCCTCCTATTCTCCCCTCTCCCCTCGAGGGAGAGGGGTGGCGCGCAGCGCCGGGGAGAGGGTGAGTCCGCCCCACGCCAGCCACCGCCGCCGTCCCCGCCCGCCAGCGCGCTTTGCCGGCGCGGGTCGCCAGCGTGATCGACGCCGGCGCCAGCAGGCGCGGGGCGGAGGGCAGCAGCGGCGCTTCGCCGATGG
>JAIXZK010000278.1 GCA_027489695.1 Sphingomonadales bacterium | reverse complement strand
CCACCCGCACCGCCGCGATCCGGCTGTTGCCGCCGCTCGCATCCGAAACCGCCCGCACCGCCACCAGCGCGGCATCGGCCGGCACCGCCACGGTGTAGGCGACCTTCGTCCAGGTCGAATCGCTGCCCGGCCAGGCGCTCAGCTCCACCGTCGGCACGCTCGCCGCGCTGCCATCGGCTTTCTGGAACCGGATCTGCAACCCGAACAGATCCCCGCCGGCCAGCGAGGCGGTCGATGCCTTCCACCCGCTCGCCGACACGAACAGCTTCGTCGCCCCCGAAATCGGCACGAAGCCGCCATCGGCCTGCTTGCGGCCGCTGCCCGTGCCGAACTGGAAATACCCCGGCGCCGGATCACCCGCCGCGCCCGCCACCCGCGTCACCCCGCTCGAGATCACCCACCCGCCGGCATCCACCGCCAGGCCGGAGTTGATCACCAGATTGTCGCCGGCCTCGGGCAGGCCGACGCGCACCGGGCCGATGATGCGCCGCGGCCCCGAAAAACCGTTCAGCGTGTAGGAAATGCTGGCCTGATAGCTTTCGCCCGGGATGACATCGGCAATCTCGCGGCGCCGCGTGTCCGGCTGGGCGATGCCGGCCGAAATCCAGTTGTCGTCATCACCGGCGCCGCTCACCACGCGGCGATATTCGAACACGATGCCGTCGATCGCCGCGTTCACCGCCGCGCCGGCAATGGCGATCGCCGGCACCACCGCGCCCGCCGCCGAAAGCGAGGATCCCGCGATCGCCCAGTCCGTCGCGCCCGGCTGCGGCGCCGCCGGCACGTTGCGGATCGAAGGCGTCGGCGGCGCAGTCGTCGTCTGGCCCAGGGCGAACGGGTGCTTGGCATCGGTCTCGCTGCGCGCCGTCAGGGTCACCACCGCGCTGGCCGGCTCGATCTCGCGGTTGGTCACCACGATCTTCTGCGCGCCCAGCCCCAGCTCGGGCACGGTGACGGTCAGGCAATCGCCGGGCTTGTAGCCGATGAACCGGGTTTTCAGCGGCAGGGTGATCGGCCCGAACTCGCGGCCGTTCTCGATGTCGTACCGCGCCAGCTGCCCGGCCTGGTCGAGGTTCTGGCAATAGCTGTAGGCGACCTCGCGGGTGCGCAGCCCGCCATCGGTGGTGACATGCGCCGCCACCGTCACCGCGGCCGCGGTGATCTCCTCCCAATTGTGCTCCTCGCTGCGGTACCGCGGCAGGATCGAATTGATGCGCTCGCGGCGGCTCTGCGTCGTCTGGCAGGTCGCGGTGCCCACGATGTCGCCGGTGGTGATCGTCGCCAGGCTCACCCGCGGCGCGTTGACCATGCACGATAGCTTGGCGCCCAGGTGCATCGGCTCGCCGCCACCGGCCTGCAAAATGGCCTTCAGCACGGTCCATTTGTCGTCGGCGGTCGAATAGACGCCGCCGCAGATCCAGCCATTGGCATCGCAGACGTTGGCGCCTTCCACAAAGCTGGCGATGTCGATGCCGGTGGCCGGCAGGCCGATGCCGGCGACGCGCTTGCCGTTCTGATTGTATCCGATGGCAAAGGCCAGGCCGTGCAGGAACGGATTTTCCGAATAAACCCAGGTCGCCTGGTCGCCGAACCGGCAGGCGCCGCTGCCGCCGGGATAGGTCGAATCGAGCCGCGGGTCGTAAACCTTCACCCCGCGCACCACCCACAAAGGCACCGGCGTGCCCTGCGAATACAGCTTGGCCTTGGTGTCGAAGCGCAGCGTCCACATCGCGGCGGCCTTGCCGCTCAGCTTCGAAGCCGAAGTCCACCCCGGCGGCACGACGCTGGCATAGGTGCCGGTCGAACAGACCTTCAGCTCGGCCGCTTCGGGCGTCGCACCCAGCTGCACGGTCTGGAACATGTAATTCGCATATTCGCCAGTCGCCACGCCGCTCGCGAAAGTCACCGGCGTGTTGTCGAAAGTAAAGGCTTCAACGGCATCGATGGGGCCAAGCGAAAGCACCGCGACGATGAACTGCAAATCCGGCGCCGTCGTGTATCCGGGCGTGAAGCCCGTCTTTCGATAGATGATGTTGCCGCCGGTCGCGGTGCGGCCCATCACCACCGGAATGCCGGCGTTCGGATCGGCCTTGATCTTCAGGGCGCTGCCAACCGCGTCCGGGCGTTTCTGCGCCAGCGCCGCGCCCACCGATAGCCCCAGCGCGCCGATGGTGGCGATCTTGGCGATGCCGGCAAAGGCCGCCTTGGCGATCGCCGCGCCCACGGTGCTGCCGAACAGGCTGCCGCCGAAGGCGGTGCCGGCCAGCGCGCCCAGGCCGGTCGCCACCAGCGCGATCGCGCCGACGATCAGGGCGGCGATCTTCAGGAATTTCGCCATCTCAGCCCCCCGCCAATACCGACCAGGCCGCCACATATTCCAGCGGCTGCACCACCACCGCCCCTGTCGCGTCCGGGTGCCAGCCCAGCACCCGGCCATTGCCCAGCGCCACGCCGATCGCACCCACCGGATCGTCGCTCGGCAGCTCCACCAGGTCGCCGGCCCTGGCGGCGGCCGGCGCGATGCGCGGCAGGCCATGCGCGTCGATCGCTTCGGCCAGCGTCGCAAAGCCGGCCCGGCCCAGCGCCCGCCGCGCCCCCAGCGCGCTCGAATAGGCGCCGGCCTTGCCGATGCGCAGCTTCCACCCGAACTGTTTCACGTGGAAAATGGCCAGGCGCGCGCAGTCGGCCCGCCCCCACACGAACGGCTTGCCCTGGAACCGGTCCAGCGTCGCCTGCGTCGCCGTCACCCGGCGCACCATCACCGGCTGCGGCTTCTCCTGCTTTGTCGTGCTGATCATACCGTGTTGCTCGTGATCGAACCGCCCGGCGCTGGCCGCTGGCTG
>JAIXZK010000225.1 GCA_027489695.1 Sphingomonadales bacterium | reverse complement strand
GGATGACCCTTGCCTTCAGAACTTGAACGCCGCTTCCACGCCAACCAGGCGCCGCGTGCCCGGCGAGATGAACGAGCCGCCGAATTCGATCGCCGGGATGACTTCGGCCAGCCAGACCTTGTCGGTCAGGTTGTTGACGAACGCCGTCAGCGTCCAGTTCGGGCCCTCGAGGCCGACGCGGAGGTTGACGATGCCGAAGGCGTCGCGGCGGGCGCGGTCGTAGCGGGCATTGCCGACGACGCCGGGCAGGCCGAGTGCCGAGATCGGCAGCAGCGCGCTGAACAGCGTCGGGGTTTCCTGGTCCTGCACGGTATGGAACCAGGTCGGCCCGGTCAGGCGGTAATCGGCACGCAGGGTCAGGCTCAGCTTGTCATTCAGCGGCCGGATGTACTGGGTGCCGAGGTTGATCGTGTAGTCGGAGGTGTAGGGCGCCTTGTTGCCGACGGTGTTCGGCCGGCTGCTGTTCCGCTTGATCTCGCTCTGGGTGTAATTGCCCGAGGCGAACAGCGACCATTCGTCGGTGACCTTGGCGTTGAGGTTCAGTTCGCCGCCATAGACATGGACGCGATCGATGTTGGACACGACGCGCAGCAGGCCGAAGGAGCCGACGAAGAATTCGAAGAACTGCATGTCGCGGACATCGGTGAAATAGCCGGCCAGGTCATAGGTCAGGCGGCCATCGAACAGGCTGCCCTTGATGCCGGCTTCGAAGGCGCTGGAGCGTTCCAGACGGTATTGATCACCGATGGCAACGCCGGCGTTGATGGTGCCGACGGTAACGCCATTGTTGAAGTTCGAATTGACGATCGCCGCCGAACCCTGGTTGTTGAAGCCGCCCGACTTGAAGCCGACGCCCCAATTGGCGAAGACCGAGGCGTCGTCGCTCAGCTGGTAGCGCAGCGTCACCTTGGGCTGCAGCTGCTTGAAGCTGTTCTGCTGCGGCGGGATCGGGCCGCCGGCCTGGCCGGGGTTGATCGGCCCGCCGGTGATCGGATCGGTGACGAAGGGCACCAGATTGGTGGCGCTGCGATCCTCGACATCATAGCGCAGGGCGAGGCCGATCGAGAGCGCGCTCGTCGGCTTCCAGTCGAGCGAGCCGAAGCCGGCATAGACATCGGTATCGAAGCGATCGCTGAACAGCTGCGAGGTCGGGTTGATCGATCCCGGCGGGTTGTAGAGGTTGGTGGCGATGCCCTGGCCAAGATCGGCGCCGAGGCTGACACCGGTGTTGCGCTTCAGCCCGAGATAATAGACGCCCAGCGACCAGCTGAGCGGGCCATCGCCGGTGGAGGACAGCCGGATTTCCGCCGACATGTCGCTCTGGGTGCGCTTTTGGTACTGGGTGCCGTCGCAGGTCGTCGGCGAATAGGGGCCGAAGGTCGAGCCATTGGCCGGGGCGAAGATGAACGGCACCGGGATCTGGCCGATGAAGGTCGGCGCCACCAGCGGGAAGCCGGTCAGCGCCGCGGTCGAAGCGAAGCAGCGGTTGTTCGCCGCCTGGCTCGCCGGCGTGTTGATGTTGCTGATGTAGCGGGCGAAATCGGCCGAGGTGCCATCGGCGGTCAGCTCCTGGGTGACATCGCTGCTCAGCACCCAGGCAGTCAGCTTGAACTTTTCGAACTGGTGTTCGAGCTTGAGGGAGACCTCGTTGGTCTGCTGATTGTTGGTCGGCCGGATGTTCGAATAGAATTCAAAGGGATGGGTGTTGACGTCCTCGTAGAAGGCCGGGTTCACCGCCGCGAAATTCGGCAGGTGGAAGGAGGCGTTGAAGGCGATCGAGGCGCCCGAGACGACGGCATGGCGCGCCTTCAGGTCGATCGTCGTGTCCGGGCCCGGCTTCCAGACGAGGCGGCCGTCGAGGCCATAGGTCTGCTGGTCGGCGACGACGCGATCATTGAGGAAGCGGTTGTTCCAGAAGCCATCGGTGGTGCGGAAATTGCCGCCGATGACGAAGCCGAGATTTTCGGTAAGCGGCGCCGCGACATAGCCGTTGACTTCGAACAGGCTCTGGTTGCCGGCGCTGGCGCGGATCTGGCCGGTGGTTTCGTCGCCGGGGGCGACGGTCGAGATGACGATGGCACCGGCGGCGGCGTTGCGGCCATAGAGCGCGCCCTGCGGCCCCTTCAGCACTTCGATCTGGCGCAGGCTGCCCTGCACTTGGTTCAACTGCGCGGTGTTGGTCTTCAAAATGCCGTCGACGACCAGCGCGACATTGCTTTCGGCATCGCGGGCGCCATTGAGCCCCCGGATATTGATCTGGGTGTCGCCGGCTTCGGCGGTGCCGGTGACGATGGTGACGCCGGGGGTAAGCTGCAGGAAATCCTGGGCGCGGGTGACGCCGGTGCGCGCCAGCGTCTCGGCGGTCAGCACCGAAATGCTCGCCGGCACATCCTGCAGGCGCTCCGAGGTGCGGCGCGCGGTGACGATGATCTCGTCATCCCCGGCCGTATCGGTGGTGGCGGCCGTATCCTGGGCCATCGCCGGCGCTGCCACCAGCAGCGCCAGCAGCGAGGCGGCGGTCATCAAGTTCGTCGTCGTCATCGTCATCCCCCGGTAAGTCATCGTCCGTCCCCGCCGAAACTCTTGTCAGATCAGGACATTCGCCCCGCTCATATAGACGGCGACATCCTGGAATTTCCCATCCCGGATGCGCCAGAAATTGGTGTTGAACAGCCGCGTCACGCTGCCATCGGCGCCGGTCAGCACCGCTTCGAAGCTCGCCGAGATGCGGCCGTTGGCGGCGTCCACCGTGCAGGTGAAGTCCTTGTGGACGATCGTTTCGAAGCTGGCGAAGAAATCCTCGAACATCCGCTCGATTTCGGCCTTGCCGGCGTGGCGGGTGAAGCTGGTCTGCACCGTCAGATGCGCTGTTTCGTGGAAACAATCGAGCACCGCGGCCATGTTCTTGGCATCGACGCTGGCAAAATAGCGGTTGAGCGCAAGATCGATCAGGCCATCGCGATCAAGGCTGGGCGGATATTGCATCACGCCTCTCCCGGCTGGAGCAGATTGTCACCGCTCATATAGACGAAAACCCGGTGGAAAAGCCGGTCCTTCAGGTAGAAACGGTTGCAATTCTCGTAGCGCAGCTCGTCGCCGCCATTCGGCGTGATCAGCACGGTGAACTGCGAATTGACCGCATTCGCCTCCGGATCGACGACATGGACGAAATTGCCGTGCCAGATCGCCGAAAAATCGCTGAACAGCCGCTCGAACATCGCCCGGATCGCGGTGTCGCGGCCATCATGGACGGTGTTCGAGGTGACTTCGGTCAGGATCGCATCGGGGGTGAAGCAATCGAGAACCTGTGTCAGGTTCTTGTTATCGACCCCGTCGAAATAGCGTTTGGTGACGATATCCACATAAAAGGGGTAGGGCAGGGCGGTCTGCCCCGGCCCGGCGGGCGTCCAGACGGTCACAAACCCCTCCTGATTTCGGCGTCCTTGCCCACTTCCGGGGCGGGAAACGCCTTTTTGCTGTGCGTCAGGCCGAGCGAGAGCAGCATTTCCATCTGCTTCCACGCCACCTGGCCAGGGTTGATCACCGGAATCGGCAGCGCCCTGGCGAGATATCCGGCCGATTGGTGCATGGTGGTGGAGCCCAGCACGATGACATCGGCGCCATCCTCGGCGATCGCCGCCTCGGCTTCGGCCAGCAATTTGGCGAAGATCACTTCCTCCTTGCCGGCCAGCAATTCGGTCACATCGGGGCGGGTGCGGATCGATCGCAGCGACGCGCAGCGGCCCCAAAGGTCGTAATCGGTCAGTGTTTTCTCATAAAGCGGGAACCATTCGTCCCACATGGTCAGCACGGTAAACTGCTTGCCGAGCATCATCGCGGTCAGAAATGCCGCTTCGCCGGGGCCGACAACGGGGATTTTCAGCCGCGAACGCAGCGCCCGCACGCCGGAATCGCTCACCGTGTCGACGATAACGCCGTCAAAGCCCTCGTCTTCGGCATGGATACCGGCCTGGAACACCGTCCAGTCCATCAAAAGCATGTCGTGATAGCTGTCACCCAGCGCCGCGCCCCAGGGCACCGCGACGAATTCGGGACGGAAACCGGCACCGACGAGGCTGCCATCGAGCTGCGACGCACGATTGGCGACGCCAGCCGCGTCCATCGGGATCGGCACGATCACCTTGATGCGCTTTTCGGCCGTCATCCCCATTTCTCCCTTCGCCACGTTATTGTATACAAATCTGGCCGGTCAAGCCCATGATGCCAGATGATCACGCATTCCCGGCGTTGCGCTGTTTCGGCAACACGCCGCCGAAGAGGGAGCCTGGATGTCGAAAGCCGCCGACCGCGCCTATGCCGAAATCCGCAGCCTGATCCTGTCGGGCGACGCCCCGCCCGGCGCCTCGATCACCGAAATGATGCTCGCCGATATCTGCGGCGTCTCGCGCACCCCGGTCCGCGAGGCGCTGCGCCGCCTCGAAGCCGAACTCTATGTCGTGCGCAGCGATTCCCAGCGCCTCCACGTCGCCGACTGGAAACGCGAGGATCTCGCCGAAATCTTCACCCTGCGCGCCATGCTGGAAGCGCATGACGCCGCCCGCGCCGCGGTGCGGATCGATGCGGCCACCATCGCGGCCCTGGCGCAAGGCAACGACCGCCTCGCCGCCGCCGTCGCCGCCGACACCCCCGATGTCGCGACGTTCCTGCTCGAAAACCGCCGCTTCCACGAAACCATCAT
>JAIXZK010000037.1 GCA_027489695.1 Sphingomonadales bacterium | reverse complement strand
TCAGGAAATTGCCGGCCTTGCCGGTCAGGCTGAACACGCCCGGGGTATAGTCCATCGGGCCGGCCAGCATGCGGGTGAAGACCAGGGTCGGTTCATGGTCGGGGCCGTTGTCCGGATTGCCCCAGGCATTGTATTCCATGCCGCGCGCGCCTTCGCGGCTGACCCAGTTCGGCCAGGTGCGCCGGAGCCCGGTGTCCTTCACCGGTTCATGGGCATCGATGGCAATGCGGTGGCGCGCCGCGGTTTCGACGACGCGCAGATGATGCTGCACGCTGCGCTGGCCCTCGTGCCATTCGCGCTGCTGGCCGCCATCGGGCGCACGGGCGATGATGCCGCCGGCGTCCGCCACATAGCCGGTCTTGACGGCACCGACGCCCAATCGCTCATAAAGCGCCATCGCATCCTCGAGCTGGTCCTCGTAATTGGCGATATTGCCGCCGGTTTCGTGATGACCGATCAGCCGGACGCGCCTCGATTTCGCGTAAGCGGCGATGCGCGGCAGGTCGAAATCGGGATAGGCTTTGGTGAAGCTGAAATCGCCATGGCCGAACCAGTCGCCGTCCCAGCCTTCATTCCAGCCTTCGATGAGCAACCCGCCGAAGCCGTGCTTCGCGGCGAAATCGATGTGGCGCAGCGCGTTGGCGGTATTGGCGCCATGCGTCGGCCCCGACCCCCAGGTCGAACGGCCGAGGTGCATTTCCCACCAGATGCCGAGATATTTCATCGGCTTGATCCAGCTGGTATCGGCGATGCGGCTGGGCTCGTTGAGGTTGAGTTCGAGGTCGTTGTCGTAAAGCGCCGCGGCGCTGTCGGCGATGCGCAGTGTCCGCCACGGCGTCGTGAAGGCGCCGGTGCGGGTGACGCGCGCCGCGGTTCCCGCCGGGCTCAGCATCGCCTTGAAGCGCAGCGCCTCGACGCGCTGCAGCCACATGCCCGAATAATCAACCAGCGCCGCCTCGTGAAAGGCGAGGTGGGTGCCATCGGCGAGCCGCACCGTCATCGGCGTCTGCGCCACCGGCACCGCGCTGATCGCCGTCCGGTGGTAGAGATATTCCTCGCGGTTCCAATCGAAAGCCGGGATCCACCAGGCGGTGCCGTCGCTGGCCAAATTGAATTCGGTCAGTTCATCGGCGATGTGCCAGGCGGCACCGTTCGGCAGCGCCGGCAGTTCGTAGCGAAAGCCGATGCCACCATCGAACAGCCGGATGCGCACGGCGAAGGCCCGACCATAGCCGAGCGTATCGGCAAAGCGCACCAGCAGCTCGTTGTGGCGGTCGCGGACGAAGCGGCGCTCGCCCCAGGGCTGTTCCCAGCGACTGTCGGCGCTGGCGGTTCCGTTGCCGGCGATGGCGAAGCCGCGGCGCATCGGCTCGCGATCGGTGAGGATGAAGCCCAGCGCCGAGGGCGTGATCAGCGGCTTGCCGTCGCGCGCCAGCGCCCAGTGCGGCACGCCGCTGCCATCGATGCTGACGGTCGCCACCAGCCGGCCGTCGGGGGAGGCCGCCGTCACCGTGTCGGCGGCGCTCGCCGGCATGGCGACCAGGCTGGCGAGGAGGAGCAGCAGCGCGCGCAACAGCTTCATGCAACGATCCTTCGGGCGACGAGCCCGGCAAAGGCCGGCAGCACGCCGGGGGCAGCACCGCCAACGGCAAAGAGCGGCGCCAACGCCGCGGCAGCGATCGTCGCCGGCCAGGGCGCGGCGCGATCCGAAAGGTTGAACAGACAGACCAATGCCTCGCCATCGGCGTCCCGGGCGAAGGCGATGAGCTGCTCATCCTGATGCATCATCACGGCGTCGCCGTGGCGCAGCGCCGGATGGGCGCGGCGCAGCGCCAGGCAGGCGCGGGTGAGATGCAGCAGCGAGCCGGGGTCGGCCTCCTGCGCATCGACCGCCAGCGCGCCATGATCGGGCCCGAGCGGCAGCCAGGGCGCGCCGGTTGAAAAGCCGCAATTCACCGCCTCGGCGCGCCACGGCAGCGGCGTGCGCGCGCCATCGCGCGACAGGGTCAGCGGCCAATTGGCGATGGCTTCGGGGTCCTGCAGTCGGTCGAAGGGGATATCGACCTGGGTCAGCCCGAGCTCCTCGCCATAATAGAGAATGATGTTGCCGCGCAGGCTGGCGAGCAGCAGCATCTTCAATCGCGCGAAGGCCGTGGCATCGCCGGCCGTGGCCCAGCGCGACACGGCGCGCGGCGCGTCGTGGTTCTCGAACGCCCAGCTCGGCCAGCCGTCCTGCCCGTCCCAGGTGGCGAGCGCCGCGGCGACCAGCGCCGGGGTCAGCGCCGGGGCATAGAGGAAATCGAAGCCATAGGCCGAATGGAAGCGGCGGCCGCCCTCGGTGAACAGCCGCATTTCGCGCAAATAATCCTCGCCGCCGACTTCGGCGACGGTGAAGGCGCCGAACGCATCGGTGGCGCCGCGCAGCGCCTCGATGAAGCGCGGGATATCGGCATGGCCCTGGTTGAAGCGCTTGATCTGGAAATCGAACGGCCGGGTGCGCGGGCGGCCGTCGCATGGCGCCGGCGGATTATCGCGCAGTTCGGGATCGTGCATGGTGAAATTGACCGCGTCGAGGCGGAAGCCATCGACGCCGCGATCGAGCCAGAAGCGCGCCGTCGCCAGCAATTCGGCCTGCACCGCCGGATTGTGGACGTTGAGCTGCGGCTGCTCCTTCAGGAAATTGTGCATGTAATATTGGCCGCGGCGGGCGTCCCAGGTCCAGGCCGGGCCGCCGAACACCGATTGCCAGTTGTTCGGCGGCGAACCATCGGGGCGCGCATCGGCCCAGACATACCAGTCGGCAAAGGCTCCGTCGCGACAGGCGCGGCTCGCCCGGAACCAGGCATGGGCATCCGATGTGTGCGAATAGACCTGGTCGATCAGCACCTTGAGGCCAAGGCCATGGGCGCGGGCAACCAGCGCATCGAAATCGGCGAGGCTGCCGAAGATCGGATCGACGGCGCGATAATCGCTGACGTCATAGCCGAAATCCTTCATCGGCGAGGCGAAGAACGGCGACAGCCAGATGGCGTCGACGCCGAGCCCGGCGACATGATCGAGATGGCGGGTGACCCCCGGCAGATCGCCGATGCCATCACCGTTCGAATCGGCGAAGCTGCGCGGATAGACTTGGTAGATGGCGGCGCCATGCCACCAGGGATAGCCGGTCTCGGCGGCAGCGGCGGCGGCAAGGTCACGACGGGTCATGGCGGCGGTCGGTGCACTCATCGGAGGGCGCGGCACAGGGCATGGCGGAGCGGCGGCAGGCTGACGCGGACCGCGCCGGGGGCGGCGAGCGCCGGACAGGCGCCCGCAACATTTTCGAGCCGAAGGGTCGCGGGATCAATGGCGAGGGTGACGTTGATCGGCGCGGTCGTGCTGTTGACCAGCACCAGCATCTCCTCCCCGGCGGCGACGCGCGAAAAGGCCAGCAGGCCGGGCGCGGTGCCGGCTTCGCGCACCACCGTCGCGCCATGGCGGAGCGCCGGGCTGGCGCGGCGCAGCGCGGCAAGGGTCGCGATGTTCCGGTAGAGCGGATGCGTCGTGGCGAACGCCGGCGCGGCGCCGCCAACGGGCACATCATCGGCATAGCTCGCCACCCGCGTCGCCACCATGTCCTGCCGCGCATCCTGGTCACCGCCGTCGCCGATCAGGCCCTGCTCATCGCCATAATAGAGCGCCGGCACGCCGCGCGTGGTGAACAGCAGGACGTTCGCCAGCTCCAGCCGCGCCAGCCGTTCGGCGGCAGTCGCCTGGGGGAAGGCCTTGTCGAGCATCCAGGCGAGGCGCCCCATGTCATGGTTGCCGAGGAAAGTCGGGTTGCGCGTCGCTGTCGCCGCGCCGCCTTCATAGAGCACGTCGCCCGCCACCAGCCGGGCGAAGCTATCGGGGCCGGCCTTGCCTTCGAGCAGGCCGCGCACCGCCGCCTGGAAGGAAAAATCGAGCACGTTCGGCAGGCGGTCGCGCCGGGTATATTCGGCGAGGCGACCGGTATCGACGCCGCCTTCATAGCTTTCGGCGAAGATGTGGAAATTGGCGATGCCGCGGGCCCGGGCGCGGGCCGCCATGGCGGGAACAAAGGCCTGCCAGAATTCCGGGTTCACATGTTTCGCCGTATCGATGCGGAAACCATCGACGCCATAGCGATCGATCCAGTCGCCGAAAATCTCGATGAAACCGGCGACGACGCGCGGATGCTCGGTCATCACATCGTCGAGCCCGGAGAAATCGCCGTCATATTGCGATTCGCCGGCCCAGGCCGAATTGCCGCGATTGTGGTAGAAGTGCGGATCGTTGAGCCAGTCGGGGGTCTTGGCGTGTTCCTCCCCGGCCGGAACATAGGGGGCATAGGCCCAGCCAAGGTCGAGCAGCGACGCGGGATCGCCCTTGAACGCGGGATTGATCGAGGGCCCGGCGAGGCCGCCGCGCCGGCTGTAGGGATAGTCCGCCTTCGACCGATAGGGGCAATCGCCGGCGGGCACACATTCGCGATACTGGATGACATCGGCGGTGTGGTTGATGACGATGTCCATGTAGAATTTCATGCCGCGGGCATGGACGGCGTCGACCAATGCCTTCAGCTCGGCCTCGCTGCCGAGATGCGGGTCGGGCCGGGTGAAATCGGTGATCCAATAGCCGTGATAGCCCGCCGATTCCTGGCCCTTCGGGCCCTGCACCGGCTTGTTGGCGAAAATCGGCGTCAGCCAGATCGCGGTGGCGCCGAGCCCCTGGATATAGTCGAGCTTCGCCAGCAGCCCCTTGAAGTCGCCGCCGTGGAAGAAGCCCTTCGACGTCGGGTCGAAGCCGGTGGCGAGGCGGTCGCCCTTCAGCCCGCCGCGATCATTGCCGGGATCGCCATTGGCGAAGCGATCGGGCAGCACGAAATAGATGATCTCGTCCTCGGGCGGCCGGGCGCGCAGCGCGGCGAGCGCGGCTTCCGGCGGCGCGGCGACCGTGGCTGGCGGCGCCGCGGTGGCGAGCAGCAGGGCAAGCGCGGCGATCATGCCGCCGCCGCCATGGCGCAATGGTGCGCGATGAAGGCGTCATGCGCGGGCAGCGCCTCGGCCTCGGCGGCGTTGATGCGCGCCACCAGGCCGAGGAATTCCGCGAGCTCGGCCGCGGTCAGCCGGTCGGCGAGCGGATGCCAGCCGGCCGGGATCACCCCCTGGCCGATCAGCACCTGCGCCCAGCCGGCTTCGGTGAACAGCTCGTCGCCGGCGCGGACGATACGGCCATTGGCCCGGAACAGCGCCAGTTTCTCGCTCAGGCTGTCGGGCAGCGCCATGGCGCGGCACGCCTGCCAGAAGGGCTCGGGCCGGCGATTGGCGTGATAGTGGAGGATGATGAAATCGCGCACCCGCTCGATCTCGAAACGCGCCTCGGCATTATAGGCCTGCACATCGGCGGCGGCGACGGGGCCGTTCGGCAGATAGCGCAGCAGCCGTTCGATGCCCGACTGGATCATGTGGATGCTGGTCGATTCGAGTGGTTCAAGGAAGCCGCTGGCCAGGCCGATGGCGACGACATTGTGCGACCAGCAGGCCTTGCGGCGGCCGGTGACGAAGCGGATCGGATTGGGTGCCGCCAGGGCCACGCCATCGAGATTGCCGAGCAGGGTCGCGGCGGCCTCGTCGTCGGACAGATGCGCCGACGAATAGACAAGGCCGTTGCCGGTGCGGTGCTGCAGCGGAATGCGCCATTGCCAGCCGGCGGCATGGGCCGTGGCGCGGGTATAGGGGGTGGTCGGCAGGGCGCTGGCGCAGGGCACGGCCAGCGCACGGTCGCACGGCAGCCAGTGCGTCCAGTCCTCATAACCCGCGGCGAGTTCCTGCTCGATCAGCAGGCCGCGGAACCCCGAGCAATCGACGAACAGGTCGCCGGCGATGCGGCTGCCATCCTCTAGCTCGATCGCGGCGATGTCGCCGCTTTCGCCGTCGCGGACGACGCGGCTGATGCGGCCTTCGCGGCGCCGCACGCCATCGGCTTCGGCACGGCGGCGCAGGAAGGCCGCATAGCGCGACGCGTCGAAATGAAAGGCATAGGCCAGCGGCCCCGCCTCGCGCACCCGGTGCGGCCCGCCGCGCGCGAAGCGTCCGGCATAGGCGGCGACCGCGGTGAGCAGAAAGGGATCGAGCCGGTCGGCCATGCCGGCGGCGCGCGCCCGCAGCCAGTAATGGTGAAACGGCAACAGCCCCAGCGGCCGGCCAAGCGCGCCAAAGGCGTGGATATAGCGCTCGCCCGGCGCGCCCCAGCCGGCGAATTCGATGCCGAGCTTGAAGCTGGCGCCGGTGGCGCGGACGAACTCGTCCTCGTCGATGCCGAGCGCCGCATTGAAATGATGGATCTGCGGGATCGTCGCTTCGCCGACGCCGATCGTGCCGATAGCATCAGATTCCACCAGCGTCACCGTCCATGGCGCGCCGACCAGCCGCCCGATCGCCGCCGCCGTCATCCAGCCGGCGGTGCCGCCGCCAACGATGACAATCCGCCGGCCTGGTGCTTCACGCTGCATTGCCAGCCCCGTCTCTGCCGCCGCGCCCGAGAATACGCCGGGGGCGGCGGCCGGTCATCCCGCTTCAGAAGCGATAGGTCGCGCCGATCAGATAGGTGCGGCCATAGCTTTCATGGGTGATCACATTGGCGCGATCGCCCTGATAGGTCACGAAAGGCTCATCGGTCAGGTTGAGCGCCTGGAAGGTCAGCGCCAGCCCTTCGAGACGGCCCGATTCGAAGCGATAGCCGATCTGCGCATCGATGATCGATTCCGCCTTGGCGCCGCGCAGGATGCGGGTTGCCGAAATGCCCGAGACTTCGGCGAGGAAGTCATTGCGGAAGCGGTGCGAGACGCGCGCTTCAAAGCCCGATTTCTCGTAATAGACGGTCGAGTTGACCACCCAGTCGGACAGGCCGGGCACGGTGATCGCCACGGCATTGCCGGGGAATTTGATCGAGCTCTTGGTGTAGGACGCGCTGGTCTGGACGCCGAAGCCTTCCAGCGCCGGCAACAGGATGTCGAGCGGGACCGACGCCGTGGCCTCGATGCCGTAAAGGTTGCCCGAGCCATTGTTGGTCGGCCCGGAGACGATGCCCTGGGTGGTGCCGAGAATGGCGAGCTGCGCCGGCGTCAGCTGCGCGGTCAGGTAGGAGAAATCGGCGAGGAAAGCGCTCGCAGGGTTCACGAAGCTGCTGAGATGCTTGTAGAAGCCGGCGACGCTGACATAGCCGCGACGGCCGAAATAATGTTCGAGGCTGATATCGACGCCGTCCGAGATGTACGGGCGCAACCGGGCGTTGCCGCCTTCGGCGCTGAACGCCGACTGGTTCGGGTTGGTCGACGGCAGCTGCGTCAGGTTGATGCGCGGCTGCAGGCTGGCGTTGAGCTGATCCATGCGGGCACGCGCCAGGGTGCGCGCCGCACCGAAGCGCAGCTGGGTCTGCTCGCTCAGCTTGAAGTTGAGGTTCAGGCTGGGCAGCACATAGGTGTAGCGGGCGCCGTCGATCACCGGAACGAACACGGCGTTGTTGACGCCGGCGCTGCCGCCGGTGCCGGTTTCGATACGCGACCCGGTCGATGACTGGTCGGTATGGACGACCTGGATGCCGAAATCGCCGGTCAGCTTGGTATCGCCGATGTCCTGATCGATCTTGAAGCGCACCCAGCCCTGCGTCACCTTCTCGCTGACGAACCAGCTCTGCGGCACCGCGATCGACGACAGCGCGACGCTGACCTGCGTGTAGACGCCGTTGTTGATCAGATAATAGGGATCATAGGTGACCTGCGGGCCGAAGCCCATGAAGAACAGGCCGGTCGACTTGTCGAGCAGCGCCGCGGCCGGGATCGCCGCGGTCCGCGTGGCGCCGCCGGAAAGGCTGCTCGTCGGGCCGGCCAGCGTCAGGAAATTCTGATCGAAGATGCGGCGCTTGGTGCGGTCGCCATAGTTGGCGCCGACTTCGACGGCGGCGATCGGGCCCCAGCCCAGCTCCTGGGTGACGCTCAACCGGATCTGCTTCAGCTCGTCCTTGGTGTTGGGCGAGTTGATGAAGCCGGCCTGGACCAGATTGTTGCCACCGCCCCAACCCTGCGGATCGGTCAGCCGGATCAGGCTGGTATCGGCATAGTTCAACGGCGAGGTGAAGTTGTAGACGCCATTGGCCTGTCGCGCGAAAGTGATGGTGTCACGCGGCGCACCGGCGCCATAGGCGAGGCCGCTGTAGCTTTCGATGTTCTGCTGGTTCCGGACCGCCTTCGAATAATTCAGATCGAGGTCGATCGTCGTGCCACCGGTGGTGTAGGTATTGCGCCAGCCGAGCGCCAGATTCTCGGTGGTCTTGCGATCGAAATCGTTGCGGACCACCGGCGAAACGCCGCTGAAGGCGCCCTGGGTGACGATGCCGTTTTCAACCTGGTCGATGCGCAGGCTGGTGCCGCCGCCCCAGGCCAGCGGGAATTCGATGCCGCGCGACGGCCGGTTTTCCTTGTAGTCCGAATAGAAGATGTCGAACTGCGAATGGAAATTCTCGCTCGGCTTGTATTCGAGCGTGCCGAAGACGCCGAGGCGATCAAGCATCGTCGAGCGGACATAGGGCTTGGCACCGCCGATGACGAGCGGCTGGCTGGCGTTCTGCGCGGCGCTGACATTGGGGAAACCCCAGGCTTCGAAGCGCTGGATCTGCGTCGGCGACGACTGATAGGCGACACCGAGCGACAGGCCGAGCGTGCCGTCGAGGAACTGGTCGATATAGGTCAGCGTGCCGCGATAGCCGGCGTTGGCGGCATCGGGGTTGAGCGAGCCGCGCTCGTTGAACTCGCCGCGTGCCGCGACGCTGATCACCCGCTCCTTGTAATCGAGCGGCTTGGCGGTGCGCAGGTCCACAGTACCGGCAAGACCCTGGCCGACGAGACCGGCGAACGGCGTCTTGTAGACGACACCCGAAGTGACGAGTTCCGACGGATATTGATCATACTCGACGCCGCGATTGTCCGACGACGAAACCTGTTCGCGGCCGTTCAGCAGGGTGGTCGAGAAATCCGGGCCGAGGCCGCGGATCGACAACACCTGGCTGCGACCGTCGAGCCGCTGGGTGGCAAGGCCGGGCAGGCGACCGAGGGTTTCGGCGATCGAGACGTCGGGCAGCTTGCCGATGTCTTCGGCCGAAAAGGCTTCGCCGATGACGCTCAGTTCGCGCTTGCTGTCGATCGCCGACTGGATGGCGGCGCGATAGCCGGTGACGATCATCATCTCGCCTTCATCGGCGGCGGCGGCATCCGCGGCCGGGGCGCTTGCCGGCGCCGGGGCGCCCGCGGTCTGGGCCAGCGCCGGGCTCGCCAGAACAAAGCCCGCCAATGCGATGTGGCTGACAGCCACGAAAAGCCGATTCGTCGAGGTCACAATTTCCCCCCTCGGGTATTGCGGCATTGCCGCGTTGCCGGAGACGTCGCACCCGCCGAACTTCGGATGACGCGTTTCCTTGTGTCCGCAACTTACCGGCGACCTCGTCGCGATGACAGAAATCCGCATACGTATTCAGCAGACTTGCGTCATTGCTGGCACAATTCACGGAAAATACAGGATTTATTTCGGAAATCGGGGAATCCGAACTGTATTATTGTATTTATACAGTTATCGACGTCGCGCCGATGCGATCCAGCCATTGCGACTGGCCCGGCGTCGCTGCCGCCGTTTCGGCGATCACCCGCCGCAAGCCCGCCAGAATGCCGCGTGCGCCGACGTCGCCGTGCAGCGTCAGCACCGGATCGGGCCGGCGCGGCACCAGCCCCTGGCCGACCATCACCGCGATCCAGGCGTTGTTGGTGAACAGTTCCGGCCCTTCCGAGACGACCCGGCCGGCGGCGGCGAAATGCGCCAGTTTCCAGCGCAGCCGCTCCGGGATCGCCATGGCGGCGCGGTCGCGCCAGAACGGCTCCGGCCGGCCGTTCAGATGATAATGCAGCACCAGGAAATCGCGGATGCGCTCATATTCCTCGGCGGTGATGCGGTTGTATTCGGCGCGGGCCAGCGCCGCGGCATCGCGATCATCGTCGCCATCACCGCCATTGCCGCCGGGAAACAGCGCCAGGAAGCGCATGATGCCGGTCTGCACCAGGTGCAGGCTGGTCGATTCGAGCGGTTCGAGGAACCCCGCCGCCAGCCCGAGGGCGAGGACATTGGCGTTCCAGGCGCGGCGCCGCCGCCCGGTGGTGAAACGCAGCAGCCGCGGATCGGCGAGCGGCGCGCCGGCGACGCTGGCGAGCAGTTCTTCGATGGCGGCTTCGTCCGACTGCAGGGCCGAACAATAGACCAGCCCGTTGCCGGTGCGGTGCTGCAGCGGGATATGCCAGCGCCAGCCGGCGGCGTGGGCGGTGGCGCGCGTCCAGGGTTCGGGCGAGCCGAGCCGTTCGGTGGGCAGCGCCACGGCGCGATCACAGGGCAGCAGATCGGACCAGTCCTCATAGCCGGTATCGAGCGCCTCCTCGATCAGCAGGCCGCGAAAGCCGGTGCAATCGATGAAGAAATCGCCAGCGACGCGGCGGCCATCGGCCAGGATCAGTGCGGTCAGGTCGCGGCTGTCGGGATCGCGCTCGACGCCGCTGATGCGGCCTTCGGTGCGAACGACGCCGCGCGGTTCGACCAGGCGGCGCAGATGGCGACCATAGAGCATGGCGTCGAAATGATAGGCATAGTCATGGGTTGCCTGGATGCGGCGCGGGTCGGGCTCGGGCGGGGTGAAATTGCCGGCCCGCGCCAGCGCCCAGGCGAAGCTGTAATCGGACAGCGGCTCCGGATCGCCGGCAAGGTGGCGGGCGAGCCAGTGCTGGAACAGCGGGAAGCGATCGAAATCGGCGCCGAAATTGCCGAAGGCGTGTGGATAGCGCCCGGCCGGATCGCCCCAGCCGACGAATTCGATGGCGAGCTTCACCGTGCCGTGCGTCGCCTTCAGGAACGCTGCCTCGTCGACGCCGCAGTGCCGGTTGAACAGCTTCACCGGCGGGATCGTCGCTTCGCCGACGCCGATGATGCCGATTTCGTCCGATTCGACGAGTTCGATGGCGATGCTCTCGCCCAGGGTCGCCGATAGCGCCGCCGCCGCCATCCACCCCGCCGAGCCGCCGCCGGCGATGACGATCTTGCGCAATGTCATCGGGCAATTCCATGCAGGAACAGGTTGAGGGTCAGGCGGCCGCGGCGGGGATCGGCGAGCAGCGGCGTTTCCGGCGGCAGATCGGCGCAGTGCAGGCGGTGGCCCCGATAGAGCAGCGCGCGACCGGGCTGCGCCCTGTGCAGCGCGATGCGTTCGAAGATCGGCGTGTCGCCGGCGATATAGGCGGGTGGCGGCAGGCCGTGGTGGCCGACATCGGCGTGCAGGGCACGGTCATAATCGGGCAGGCGCGCCGCGGTGATGGTTTCAAAGCCGCTCAGCCGGTGGCGATAGAAGGCGGTGCCGCCCGGCGTCGGGGTAAGGAAGACCAGCAGCGCCAGCCGGTCGGGTTCGACGCCGTCGAAATGCGGCAGGCGCTGGATCGGGGTCAGCCGCTCGGGCGGGGTGGTGACCAGCGAATAATAGCCTTCCAGCACCGCCGGCGCCGGATCGAGACCGAAATGCGCCGCGATCAATGGCGCGACCGCGACGCGCAGATCGGCCGCCAGCGCCGGATCCACGGCGGCGCGGACGCCGGGATAATGCGGGCCGATCGGCGCGAATGCCCGGCCCGCGGCATCGGCGACCAGTGCCGGCACATCGACAAGCCCGTCGATGACGACGCTGGGTTCGGCCTCGCGGCCTTCGAGATGGACAGCGTGGTGCATGAATCCCATCGTGACGCTAGCGCTCCGCCCACCCCGGCGCACCCGCTTGCATACCTATTCACGCCTGCGCTGGCGCCCTTGGACCTTGCCCTGCCCCCAGTTTCTGCGCGAACGGTTCTGCTTGGCGGGCGCAGATCCGCCGGGGAGAGTGCATGGCCAGTATCGCCACCGTGGCGCCCGCGGCGCCGGCCGCCGCGCCCGGATCGACCAAGCCGCGCCAGCGCCTGTCCGGCCTGTGGAACATCAACATCGGCTTCTTCGGCATCCAGATCGGCTTTGCCCTGCAGAACGCCAACATGAGCCGCATCTTCCAGAGCCTGGGCGAATCGCTCGATGATCTGCCGGTGCTGTGGATCGCGGCACCGCTGACCGGGCTGCTGGTGCAGCCGCTGATCGGCCATATGTCGGATCGCACCTGGGGGCGCTTCGGCCGGCGGCGGCCCTATTTCCTTGCCGGCGCGCTACTCGCCGCGATGGCGCTGGTGCTGATGCCGCTGTCCGGCCTGCTGATCGCGGCGGCGCTGCTGCTCTGGGTGCTCGACGCCAATCTCAACGTCGCGATGGAGCCGTTTCGCGCCTTTGTCGGCGACATGCTGCCGAAACAGCAGATGACCGCGGGCTATGCCGTGCAGACGGCCTGCATCGGCGCCGGCGCGGTGATCGGCTCGCTGGTGCCCTGGGGGCTGGCGGCGATCGGCGTCGGCAACGAAGGCCCCGGCCTGCCCGACACGGTGCGCTGGAGCTTCTGGCTCGGCGCCGCGGCGCTGCTCGCCGCCGTGCTGTGGACGGTGCTGACGACGCGCGAATACTCGCCGGCCGAACTCGCCGGCTTCGGCGAAGTGCCGGCGAGCAGCGAGGCGCCGACACCGCCGGCCAGTGGCAGTGCGCCGCTGTGGATCGCCGCCGGCATCGCCATCGCGGCGCTGGTGGCATGGCAAGGGCTGGAAAAGGAGCTCTACCTGCTCGGCGGCCTTGTCGCCGGCTATGGGGTCGCCATCCTGGCGGCGCGGGCGCTGGCCCGGGCCGGGCATCCCCACAACCCGCTCTGCCACATCGTCGGCGATTTCGCCGGCATGCCTTTGGTCATGAAACGCCTCGCCCTGGCGCAATTCTTCAGCTGGTCAGCGCTGTTCATCATGTGGATCTACACGACGCCGGTCGTCGCCCAGCATCTCTATGGCGCCGCGCCGGGCACGCCGGCCTACAATGACGCCGGCAATTGGGTCGGCGTGCTCTTCGCCATCTACAATGGCGTCGCCGCGCTGGCGGCGCTGCTGCTGCTGCCGGCGCTGGCGGCGCGGATCGGCAAGGTGCGCACCCATGCCCTATGCCTCGTCGCCGGTGCCGCCGGTTTCGCGGCCTTCTTCGTCATCCGCGATCCCGAATGGCTGATCCTTGCCGAAATCGGCATCGGCATCGCCTGGGCGTCGATCCTCGCCATGCCCTATGCCATACTGGCCGCCGCCCTGCCCCAGGCCAAGCTCGGCATCTACATGGGATTGTTCAACATCTTCATCGTCGTGCCGCAGCTGCTGGTGGCGACGGTGATGGGCACGATCCTGAAGGGCCTGTTCCCCGCCGAACCGATCTGGACCCTGGCCTTCGCCGCCGGCAGCTGGCTGCTCGCGGCGCTCGCCACGCTGCGCGTCGAGGAGGCCTGATGCTCCGGTTGCTGGCGCGGCCTGCTGTCGCCACCGGCAAGACCATGGCGCTGGCGCCGGGGCCGTTCCGGCGGTTCAGCGGGCAATAGCGGCGATTCGCGATCGATCGATTCCGCCACTCACCGACACGGCTGGCGGTGCCGCTATTTTACATGTTTTACGGATTCGGGAGAAATCACCGCCCCCGGCAACCCCGCCAACAGGCCGACTGATCGATTCCGTCGATGTCAAAGAGCCGGTGCGATTGGTGGTAGCAGCAATCGGTCGTGTAGGAAAATCGCCAGGCAGGATGGCCTCCGGCGGCTGGGGCCTCAGGCCCCAGACCCCATTTCGATTCACGCACAGCGGTGACGGTGCGGGCCAGGCGATAACCCACAAATGGGGTCTGGGGCCTGAGGCCCCAGCCGCCGGAGGCATTCCTTCCTACGACCTACGCCGCCGCCTCCACCCGGTGCAGCGCGCACTGGCCCCAGATGTCGGACAGCGCCTTGACCAGCCGGTCGATGTCGTCGTCGCTGTGCACCGGCGACGGCGTGATACGCAGCCGCTCGGTGCCGACGGGCACGGTCGGATAGTTGATCGGCTGCACATAGATGCCATGATTTTCCATCAGCCAGTCGCTGATCATCTTGGCCTTCTTGGCGTCGCCGACCATCACCGGGATGATGTGGCTGGGGTTCTCCATCTGCGGGATCCCCATGGTGCGCAGCGCCTTGCGCACCTTGGCGACGCGCTCCTGCTGGCGCTTGCGCTCGAACGGCGAGGCCTTGAGGTGCTTGACCGAGGCCAGCGCGCCGGCGGCGATCGCCGGCGGCAGCGCCGTCGTGAAGATGAAGCCCGAGGCGAAGCTGCGCACGAAATCGCACAGCGCCGACGATGCCGCGATATAGCCGCCGACGACGCCGAACGCCTTGCCGAGCGTGCCTTCGATCACTGTCAGCCGGTCCATCAGGCCTTCGCGTTCGGCGACGCCGCCGCCGCGCGGGCCGTACATGCCGACGGCATGGACTTCGTCGAGATAGGTCATCGCGCCGTGCTTTTCACAGACCTCGATGATTTCCTTCAGCGGCGCGATATCGCCGTCCATCGAATAGACGCTTTCGAAGGCGACGAGCTTGGGCCGGCCCGGCTCGATGCCCGACAGCAGCCGATCGAGATCCTCGACGTCGTTATGCTTGAACTTCAGGCATTCGGCGCGGCTGTGGCGGATGCCTTCGATCATCGAGGCATGGTTCAGCGCGTCCGAAAGCACGACGCAGTTCGGCAGCTTCGCCGCCAGCGTGCCGAGCGCCGCCCAGTTCGAGACATAGCCCGAGGTGAACAGCAGCGCGTCTTCCTTGCCGTGGAGATCAGCGAGCTCGCGCTCCAGGGCGCGATGGACGTGCATGGTGCCCGAGATGTTGCGGGTGCCGCCGGCGCCGGCGCCGGAGGCATCGAGTTCCTCGTGCATCGCGGTCAGCACATCGGGGTGCTGGCCCATGCCGAGATAGTCGTTCGAGCACCAGACGGTGACGTCCTGCGTCTCGCCATTTTCGAGGTGGCGGACGGCATTGGGGTATTGGCCGCGGCGACGCTGCAGCTCGGCGAAGACGCGGTAGTTCCCGCGTTCCTTGAGGCCGTCGAGCGCGGCAGTGAAGAAGGCTTCATAGTCCATGGACATCTCCCCCGTGGCTATTGGCGCTGGAAGCCCAGCGTCGCAAGCGCATTTCCTTCATGTTTGTGATCGAAAGGACGATCGGACGCAGGCCGAGGATCGGCCTGATGGTCATTTCCGCCCGACATCGCCCAGCGAAAAATCTGTGTGTCGCGCCATGGCACGACGAGAAAACCGTGTTCCAGCATCGCCAGCAGCACCAGCCCGAACACCAGGCCATAGCCGGTGGCGAGGCCGCCATCGGTGGTGAGCGCGGCATGGCCGAGCCACGCCGCGATGGCGGCGATGGCAAGGATGCTGGCCGCAAACAGCCGCCGCGCCGGTGCGACGCGGAAATAGCTGGTGAGGTAGCGCATGTGATCGGGGATCATCTCGGTAGACAGATGGGGAACCCCGGCGAAGATGTTGAGCTTGGCAGAAAGTCGCATCACGAACAGCAGCGAAAAGGTCAGGGTGCCGGTCTGGTTGGGCTGGCCCCAGGTCGCCGCCATGATCGCCACCAGCGTGATGAACATCGCCACTTCGTGATGGATGACGGCGGCCGCGGCGAGGCGGAAGCGCCGCCAGCCGCGGGCATCCGCCGGGCAGGCGCCGCGATTGGGGCCGGTGACGAAACCCATCAGGAAGGTGAGTTCATGCCACCCCCACAGCACCAGCCCGGCCGCGAAGGCGACATAGGCGGCCACGTCTCCCGTCAACGGCGCGGTGACGATCACCACGGCCATGGCAATTCCGCTCGCCACCGTCGCGCCGAGCACCGACACCGGCCAGGTATCCTTTGGCAGGCGATCGAGCCACAGCACGGCGCCAGTGGCGGTGAACCACAGCACCAGCGCGAAGGCGAGAGGCAGCAGCAGCGACATGCCTACCAGGCGGGCTGGAGCCGGACGGAGGCGGGCAGTTCGCTGCCGCGGGTCGGCTGGAGATAGAGCTGCACGAAGGTTGCCCCCGCCGCCAGCGACAGGCCGAAGCGCTTCACCCGGGCGACAATGCCGCGATCGGCACGGGTTGCATCGATGCGGCCCGAGAGGATGCGCATCCGTTCGAGCAGCGCGCGGAACTTCGGCGCATCGGTATCGAGTTCGAGCGGGAAGACCTGGCGGGTGATCTGGGTGCAGATGTTGAACACCTTGAAATCATAGGCGGTCGGATCGATCCCGAACGCCTTGTAAAGCACCGGCCGGTTGTGATCGCGGACATACATGGTGGCGTAGACGGCCACGAGAAAGAAGCGGATCCACAGCTTGTTGAGGCCGGTGAGCAGCTTGGGATCGGCGCGCATCAGCAGCGCAAAGGCTTCGCCGTGGCGGAACTCGTCGTTGCACCATTGCTCGAACCATTTGAAGATCGGGTGGAAGCGCAGTTCCGGATGCGCCGCCAGGTGGCGATAGATGACGATGTAGCGCGCATAACCGATCTTTTCGGAAAGATAGGTGGCGTAATAGATGAATTTCGGCCGGAAATAGGTGTATTTCTTGGACTTGGTGAGGAAGCCGAGATCGATGCCGATGCCGGCATCCTTCAAACTGTCGTTGATGAAGCCGGCGTGGCGCGATTCATCGCGGGCCAGCAGCTTGAACAATTGCT
>JAIXZK010000242.1 GCA_027489695.1 Sphingomonadales bacterium | reverse complement strand
CCGGGCTGAGCGCGACGCAGTTGGGGGCCGCCGCTGTTCGCGCTGCCGTAGAGCGCGCCGGTGTCGATCCGGCCGCCGTCGAGCAGATCTTCATGGGCTGCGTGCTGCCGGCCGGCCTCGGCCAGGCGCCGGCGCGGCAGGCGGCCCTGGGTGCCGGGCTGCCGCTCTCCGTCGAAGCGACCACGGTCAACAAGATGTGCGGATCGGGCATGCAGGCGACGATCATGGCGCATGATGCGTTGATGGCCGGCAGTGCCGAGGTGATCGTGGCGGGCGGCATGGAATCGATGACCAATGCGCCGTACCTGCTCACCAAGCATCGCGGCGGCGCCCGCATCGGCCATGATGCCATCAAGGATTCGATGTACCTCGATGGCCTGGAGGATGCCTATGACCCCGGCCGGCTGATGGGCAGCTTTGCCGAGGAATCGGCGCGCGATTATCAGTTCACCCGCGGCGCGCAGGACGAATATGCCCTGGAAAGCCTGGCCCGCGCGACGGCCGCCATCGCCAATGGCGCCTTTGCCGACGAGATCGTCGCCGTCACCGTGCCCGGCCGCGGCGGCGATACGCTCGTCGGCGAGGACGAACAGCCCGGCAAGGCGCGGCCCGACAAGATCCCCGGCCTGAAGCCGGCCTTCGCCAAGGACGGCACCATCACCGCGGCCAATGCCTCGTCCATCTCCGACGGCGCCGCCGCGCTGGTGCTGACTCGCGCCAGCATCGCCGCCCGCGACGGCCTGCCCGTCCGCGCCTGCATCGTCGCCCATGCCGCGCACGCCCATGAACCCGGCAAGTTCACCACGGCGCCGGTGCCGGCGATAGAGAAACTGCTCGCGAAGGCCGGCTGGAGCGTCAGCGATGTCGACCTGTTCGAAGTCAACGAAGCCTTTGCCGCCGTTGCCATGATCGCCATGCACGATCTCGGCATCCCGCGCGACAAGCTCAACATCCACGGCGGCGCCACCGCGCTCGGCCACCCGATCGGCGCCTCGGGCGCGCGCATCATCGCGACGCTGGTCGCGGCGCTGGAACGCACCGGCGGCCGCCGCGGCGTCGCGGCACTGTGCATCGGCGGTGGCGAAGCGACGGCGATCGCTGTCGAAAGGTAAAATTGCCTCCGGCGGCTGGGGCCTTAGGCCCCAGACCCCATTCTGTTTTTTCGTGTTTCTGTGGGAGATCGGGATGCTCAAGGGCAAGACTGCGGTTATCACCGGTTCGACATCGGGCATTGGCCTCGCCATCGCCCGGGCGCTCGCCGAACAGGGCGCCGACATCATGATCAATGGCTTTGGTGACGCCGGCGCCATCGAGACGGAACGGGCCAGGCTGGAGGCCGATTTCGGCGTGCGCGCCCGCTATAGCGCGGCGGACATGTCGAAGGGCGCCGAGATCGCCGCGATGATCGAGACCGCGACGGCCGAACTCGGCAGCGTCGACATTCTCGTCAACAATGCCGGCATCCAGCATGTCTCGCCGATCGAGGATTTCCCGGTCGAAAAATGGGACGCGATCCTGGCTATCAATCTGAGCGCCGCCTTCCACGCCATTCGCGCCGCGGTGCCGGGCATGAAGGCGCGGAAATGGGGCCGCATCATCAACACCGCGTCGGCCCATTCCAAGGTCGCTTCGCCGTTCAAGTCCGCCTATGTCGCCGCCAAGCACGGCATCGACGGGCTGACCAAGACCGTTGCGCTGGAAACCGCGACCTTCGGCATCACCGCCAATTCGATCTCGCCGGGCTATGTCTGGACGCCGCTCGTCGAGAAGCAGATCCCCGACACGATGGCGGCGCGCGGCCTGACCCGCGAGCAGGTGATCAACGACGTGCTGCTGACGGCGCAGCCGACCAAGGAATTCGTCACCGTCGACCAGGTCGCCGCGCTCGCCGTCTTCCTGTGCGGCGATGCGGCGTCGCAGATCACCGGCACCAACCTGTCGATGGACGGCGGCTGGACGGCCGGTTGAGCCCTGGCGTCCGGTCCCGGATTTATCCCCGTTATCCTCGCTATCCACAGGCCCGGAGCCGATGATTCCGCTTTGACGACTCGGGGGTAAGTGAGACCATCTCTTTGTGACCGGGAGTTGACAGCGGCGGAAACGCCAAAGAAAAACAACCGGTTGCGAGTTCGGATTGACGTAACAGACCGGCTCCGGCCGGAAATTGGGCGGCAGTTCGGGCAGGGTGGCAGCACCGGGGCAGCGATCGGACCGTCATGCAGATGGCGGGATGGGAAATGCCGGGGTGAAGCGATCCGGTGGCAGGGGGCGCGATTCTTCGGGACGCAAAGCCGGGCTGCGAAAGTGCCGTGACACGCGCCGGCACGCGACACCATGGCCGCAAGGCGAAGGTGAAACGCGACACCGCGCGACAGGCGCGACACAGTGGCGGCCGGTGGCAACACCGGCCGCCATTATCGTTTCTGCCGGGGTCTGCTGCCTGACGTCGCCCATGGCGCGACCGGCCTTCCGGCACCGCCAGCACCGCGTCGCCAGACACCGACGCCGCTGCAACAAACAATAACATCCTGTCGATTCAAGCCGCCAGCGCGCCCTCGTAGAACCGGTTCATGGACGAAGCGCCTGACGCGCCAAGCCATCAACCGCAGACAGAGGAGCATCCGATGATCAACAAGTTCGCCCTGATCCCCGCCCTGGCCGCCCTCGCGATGGCCACCCCGGCGTTCGCCGCCGATCCGCGCGTCAACATCGACAACCGCAGCGGCATGACCGTCGAGCGCGTCTACATGTCCGGCCATGGCATCGACAATTGGGGCCCGGACCTGCTGGGCCGCAACGTCCTGCGCCCCGGCTATCGCATCAACTGGCTGCACCCGTCGTACAGCGCCGGCACCTGCCGCTACGACATCAAGATCCAGTTCCTCAACGGCCGCACGCTGGAAATCAACGATTTCAACGCCTGCGCCACCAGCACGGTGACGGTGAACAGCTGGTCGCTGAACATCGCCTGATCCCCCCGCCTTCCCCCGAAGACTGGGCCTCCGCCACGGCGGGGGCCCTTTTTCGGTTGGGCTACGGCTTCACGTTCGGCGGCACCCGGTCCTTCATGCCCGCCGCCACCGCTTCGGCCGCGGCCAGCACGCGGAGGATGTTGCCCCCGGCCAGCTTGGCGCAATCGGCCTCGCTCCAGCCGCGGCGGAGCAGCTCGGCGATCAGCGCCGGATAGGTCTCGACGCCGCCCAGGCCATCGGGCGTGGTGTCGATGCCGTCGAGATCGCTGCCGATGCCGACATGATCATGGCCGGCGATCTTCGCCAGATGATCGATATGGTCGGCGACTTCGGCCAATGTCACTTTCGGCATCGGATTGGCCTTCTCCCATTCGGCGAAGGCAGCGGCAGCGCGATCGGGCTGGCCGATGTAGAGGCCGGAATAGGGCGGCGCGTTGTAGCTGGCGCGCACCCCGGCGCGGGCGGCTTCCCATTCCTGCCGCTTCCGCGACACATAGCCCGGCGCGTAATTGACCATGACGATGCCGCCATCGTCCTTCAGCATGGCGAGCACATCGTCGGGCACGTTGCGCGGATGATCGGTGATGGCGCGCGCCGAGGAGTGGGAGAAGATCACCGGCGCCGCCGATGCCGCCATCGCCGCCTTCATCGTGCCGGGCGAGACATGGCTGATGTCGATCAGCATACCGAGCCGGTTCATCTCGCCGATCACCGCCTTGCCGAATTCGGTCAGCGGCGTCGCGCGCGGGCCCTCGTTGGCGCTGTCCGCCCAGTCGTTGTGGCGCACATGCGTCAAGGTCATGTAGCGTACGCCGAGCGCGTGGAATTGGCGCAGCACGGCGAGGTCGTTGTCGATCTGGCTGCCGCCCTCGACGCCCATCAGGCTGGCGACCTTGCCGGTCTTCTGGATGCGGCGGATGTCGGCGGCGGTCGACGCCAGCTCGAAATGCTGGGGATAGCGCGCAATGATACCGCGCACGATGTCGATCTGCTGCAAGGTCGCCTTGACCGCGGCCGGGCCGGTGATCGTTGCCGGCACCCACACCGACCAGAATTGCCCGCCGACCTGGCCGGCGTGCAGGCGCGGGATATCGGTGTGCAGCGGATGCTTGAACTGGCGGCTGTCGGCCATCAGGTCGACCTGCCACCAGCCCTCGCCATAATCCTGGCGCAGCTGTTCCGGCCAGTCATTGTGGCCATCGATGATCGGCTGCGCCTTCAGCACGGCGCGGGCGCGGACGAGGTTGGGATCGTCGGCGGCATGGAGCGGCGCCGCAACGGCGAGGGCGGCGAGGAGCAGGGCGGAGGTCAGGGTGCGCATGGCGCGACTGTGCCGGGCCGTTCCGAGGCTGGCAAGATCGACCAGGCCCGCAACAATGCGTCGCAGCCCGGCGGACCTCTCTTGCCGAACAGGTGACGTTGCCCGCACGACACGCTTAGGGTCGATTGCAGCAAGTCTGTGCCGTCCCGCTCCCCCGCCCAGCCACCCAAGTCATTGTACGATATGGGTGGCTGGGCGGGGGAGCGGGACGGCACAGGCTCCATTTAACTGCAATCGACCCTAGGCAGGCCCATCATCAGGAGTAACGACATGCTCGATACCGCCCAACGCTTCGCCTATGGCGACGACCATCACGCCTTTCGCGACACGGTGCGCAAGGTGTTCGACAAGGAACTGATCCCCAACCTCGACAAGTTCGAGGAAGAGGGCATCGTCTCCCGCGATTTCTGGCGTGCCTGCGGCGACGCCGGGCTGCTCTGCCCCGGCGTGCCCGAGGAATATGGCGGCCTCGGCCTCGATTTCGGCTATAACGCCGTTGTCGGCGAAGAGCTTTCCTATGCCGGATCGTCGGCCGGCATCACGCTGCAGTCCGACATCGTCGCGGATTACATCGTCGCCTATGGCTCGGAAGAGCAGAAGCGCAAATATCTGCCCAAGATGATCACCGGCGAGATCGTCACCGCCATCGCCATGACCGAACCCGGCGCCGGGTCCGACCTGCAGGGGGTGCGCACCACTGCCCGCAAGGACGGCAACCATTATGTCATCAGCGGCTCCAAGACCTATATCACCAATGGCCAGAGCGCCGATCTGATCATCGTCGTCGCCAAGACCGACCCGGACAAGGGCGCCAAGGGCACCTCGCTGATCCTCGTTGAAGCCGGCACCGAAGGCTTTGCCCGCGGCCGCAACCTCGACAAGATCGGCCAGAACAGCGCCGATACCTCGGAACTGTTCTTCAACGATGTGCGCGTGCCGATGACCAATTGCCTCGGCGAGGAGAACAAGGGCTTCATCTATCTGATGAGCCAGCTGCCGCAGGAACGCCTCGGCATCGCCATCGGCGCCCAGGCCGGCGCCCAGCGCGCCTATGACGAGGCCGTGAAATTCGTGAAGGATCGCAAGGCCTTCGGCAAGACGGTGTTCGATTTCCAGAACACCAAGTTCGTGCTCGCCTCGCTGAAGACCGAGCTCCAGGTCGGCTGGGCGCACATCGACTGGGCGCTGAAGAAGCTAATGGACGGCAAGCTGACCGCCGGCGAAGCCTCGTCCGCCAAGCTGTGGCACACCGAAATGCAGGGCCGAGTCGTCGATGAAGCGCTGCAGCTGCACGGCGGCGCCGGCTATATGAACGAATATCCGATCGCCCGCATGTGGCGCGATGCCCGCGTGCAGCGCATCTATGGCGGCACCTCGGAGATCATGCGCGAAGTGATCTCGCGGACGATCTGAGGAAGAAAAGGGGCCTCCGGCGGCTGGGGCCTTAGGCCCCAGACCCCATTTTGTTGGTCGCGGACAGGTCGTCGACGCCTTGGCACTGAACCCAGTGAAACGGCGGCCGAGGCCGTAGGCCCCAGCCGCCGGAGGCACAACTACTTCGCCATCTCGCCCACCAGCACCCGCAGCGCCGGCACCAGCGCATCGACGTCCGCCGGCGAGGTGAACAGCGACGGCGTCACCCGCACGCAGGAACCGGCGGCAAGGCCGGTCCGCTGCACGGTCATGATGCCGAAGCGTTGCAGCAGCGCATCGGTGATGGCGACATTGTCGGCGGTGGAAGTACGGCCGCGGATGCGGAACGAGGTGCTGGCGCCGTGCAGACGCGGATCGTCGGGCAGCAGGATCTCGAGTCCGTCGAGGCCACGCAGCGGCGCCACCCAGCGATTGCGCAGCGCCTGCAGCCGGGCCAGCTTCGCCGGCGTGCCGATCGTCGACTGAAAGGCGAAGGCAGCGGGCAGGCTCAGCTGCGCGGCGAAATCGACGGTGCCCTGATGCACGCGGCCCTGCACGCTGGTGGCGTCCGGTTCGGCCGGTGATGGCGCGATAGTGTCGGTCAGGCCGCCGCGAATCCAGATGGCGGCGATGCCCAAAGGCGCGCCGACCCATTTGTGGAAATTGATGCCGACGAGATCGGCGCCGAGGTCGGGCAGGCGGAAATCGACGTGGAAGAAGCTCTGCGCCGCGTCGACGATGACCTGCGCGCCCCGCGCTTTCGCAAGCGGTACGATCCGCGCCACCGGCAGCACCAGGCCGGTGCGATGGCTCATATGGGTGAGCAGCACCAGCTTCAGCCGCGGCGTGGCGGCGATCGCCTCGGCATAGGCGGCGATGACGCTGTCGTGCGTGGCGAGGCGCGGCAGGCTGATCTTCACGGCTTCCGCGCCGCGGGCGCGGGCCAGCGAGATCATCGCGCCCTGTGTGGCTTCATAGTCGGTGTCGGAATAGAGGATGCGATCGCCGGGGCCGACATCGCGGAACTGGCTGATCAGCGCCGAAAGCCCTTGGGCGGCATTGCCGCACAGGCCGATCTCGTCGGGCGCCACGCCCATGGCGGCGGCGGCGGCCTCGCGGGCGGCGGCGAGGTCCTTGAGCATGGCGCGGCGGGCGTACCAGCTGTTGTCGCGGTTCAGGCGGGCGAAGATCTCGGCATGGGCATCGATCACCGGCTGCGCCATGCTGCCCCAATAGCCGTTTTCGAGCTGCACGATCTCGCGGGTGACGGGATATTGCGCCGCGATACGCGCCCAGCCGGCGTCGTCCCCGGCGGCGAGCGGCACCGCGGCGTGCGCCGCGGTGCTGGCCAACGCCGTCAGGCCGGCCGCCGCCGCCAATGCTTCCCGCCGTGTCGCCTGCATCGCCTGGTCCCCGCTTCGCTGCCCGGCGCCATCATGCCGATGCCGGCGGCGATGGCCAGCGGCATCGGCGCGCCGCGAGCGTCACGCGCATTTCCGCCGGGTTCCGGGCGCCCGCCGGCGCTGCTAAGGACGGCGCCACGCCACGGGAGCCCATGATGCCACGCCAGGATTTTCGCTTTGCCTTTCCGAAGCGGGTTCGCTTTGCCGAGGTCGATGCCCAGGCGGTGGTGTTCAACGCCCGCTACCTCGAATATTTCGACATCGGGCTGGTCGAATATTGGCGCGCCGCGGGCATCTATTCGGGGCCGCAGTTCGCCGGCGGGCCGGAAATGCACGTCGCGAAAGCACTGGTCGAATACAAGGCGCCGATCCTGATCGACGAGATCGTCTCGATCTGCGTTCGCGCCCGGCGCTTCGGCACCACTTCGATGACATTTGCGTTCGAACTGCACGGCCAGGCCAATGGCGAGGGCGGCGAGGACCTGCGCGCCACCGGCGAGGAGGTCCATGTCAACGTCGCCGAGGCGCGCGGCCGGCCGGCGCCGATTCCGGCGCGGGTGATCGCCTGTTTCGAGGCCTTCGAAGGCCGCAGCCTCAAGGATCCAGCATGAAATACCTCCACACCATGATCCGCGTCTCCGATGTCGCGGCGACGCTGCATTTCTTCGATCTGCTCGGGCTGAAGGAACTGCGCCGCATCGATAACGAGGCCGGGCGCTTCACGCTGATCTTCCTGGCCGCGCCGGGCGACGAGAGCGCCCAGGTCGAACTGACCCACAATTGGGACGAGGCCGGCTACACCGGCGGCCGCAATTTCGGCCATCTCGCCTATGCCGTCGACGATATCCATGCCGCCTGCCAGCGGCTGATGGATGGCGGCGTCACCATCAACCGGCCGCCGCGCGACGGCCGCATGGCGTTCGTGCGCTCGCCCGACGGCATTTCGGTCGAACTGCTGCAGGCCGGCCCGGCGCTGGCGCCCGCCGAACCCTGGGTTTCGATGCCCAACACCGGAGCCTGGTGATGCTGGAGATCGTCCGTATCCCGGTGCTCAGCGACAATTATGTCTGGCTGGCCCATGACGACGCCTCGGGCGAAACCGCCGTCATCGATCCCGCCGTCGCCGAACCGGTGCTGGCGGCGGCGGCGGCGCGCGGCTGGAAGATCGGCCAGATCCTCAATACCCATTGGCACCCCGATCATGTCGGCGGCAATGCCGAGATCGTCGCGGCAACCGGCGCTAAAGTCACCGGCCCGGCGGCGGAAGCGGCGCGCATCCCCGGCCTGTCGCGCGCCGTCGCGGAAGGCGACAGCGTCGCGATCGGCGGCGCGACGGGCCGCGTCCTCGACGTTCCGGCGCACACCGCCGGGCATATCGCCTATGCCTTTGACGGCGTGCTGTTCTGCGGCGACACTTTGTTCGCATTGGGCTGCGGCCGGCTGTTCGAAGGCACGGCGGAACAGATGTTCACCGCGCTCGGCAAGTTCGCCGCCCTGCCCGATGCGACGCAGGTCTATTGCGCGCACGAATATACCCAGTCGAACGCGCGCTTCGCGGTCACGGTCGAGCCCGAAAACGCCGCGCTGCTCGCCCGCGCCGCGGCCATCGACGCGGCCCGGGCACGCGGCGAAGCGACGGTGCCGACGACGATCGGGCTGGAAAAGGCCACCAACCCGTTCATGCGTGCCCGCGATGCCGCCGAACTCGGCCAGCGCCGCGCCGCCAAGGACAGCTTCCGCTGACCCCGGCGACGCGGTAGCATGGCGCCGTGCCGGGGGGCCGGGAGACGTTCGATGCTGCTTGTCCTGTTGAGTCTGCAAGCCGCGGCAGCGGCCGCCGGGCCGATCCCGCCCGCTACCGGCGAGGTGCGCAGCTGCATCGACCCGCGCCGCATCGCCGGCACCCGCCTGTCCGGCGAGCATGGCTATTTCGTCCGCCTCGGCAGCGACTGGTGGCGCAACCAGGCCGGCGGCTGCAAGGCCTATGGCCCGCGCCGGGCGATCACCACCTTCAGCACCAGCCAGCGCCAATGCGCCGGCGATCAGGTGCAGGTCTTCGATCCCTTTTCGCGTATCGGCTATGGCGCCTGCCCGCTCGGCAAATGGGAGAAGCTGACGGCAGCGCCCGACCTCCCGGAGAAATGATCAGGCGGCGCCCAGCTGGCGGCGCCGCAGGGCGATGCCGGTCATGGCAAAGCCCATCGTCAGCACCAGCCAGGT
>JAIXZK010000157.1 GCA_027489695.1 Sphingomonadales bacterium | reverse complement strand
CGGCGATCGACGGGCACGCCCGCTGTCGAAATCCGGCTCGGGGCAGCGGCGAGCCGGCGGCAACGTCGGGTCTGGATTTTTCGCCTCGTTCCTCCAGAATGTCTCCCGGGGCATGGGGGTGTGAAATGACGAACATGGGCGAGCCGATGGTTCCGCAACACGCGTCGCCGCATCGGTTCATCGCCGCCATCACCACCGGCCTGGCCGTGCTGCTCGCGTTGCTGCTGCCCGCCGGGGGCGCGATGGCGGCGCCTGCGATCGAAGACGCCTATGCCATGCTCGAATGGCGAAGCGTCGGCCCGCATCGCGGTGGCCGCTCGATCGCAGCGGCAGGCCATCCCGACCGGCCCTTCGAATATTATTTCGGCGCCGTCGGTGGTGGCCTGTGGAAGACCGAGGATGGCGGCACCCGCTGGCGCCCCGTCACCGATGGCCAGATCGGCAGTTCCTCGGTCGGTGCCGTCGCGGTGGCGCCGAGCAATCCCGATGTCGTCTATCTCGGCATGGGCGAGGCGCAGTTGCGCGCCAACGTCATGCAGGGCGATGGCGTTTATCGCTCCGCCGACGCCGGCAAGACCTGGAAGCATGTCGGGCTGGCGACGACGCGGACGATCTCGGCGATCCGCATCCACCCCCGCGATCCCGACATCGTCTATGCTGCCGCACTCGGCGATCCCTATGCCGACAATGACGACCGCGGCGTCTTCCGCTCGCGCGACGGCGGCAAGAGCTGGACGAAGATCCTGTTCCGTTCGGCCAAGGCCGGCGCGATCGATCTCGCCATGGACCCCAACAATCCCGACACGCTCTACGCGACGCTGTGGCAGGTCTATCGCAAGCCCTGGCAGCTGTGGAGCGGCGGCCCGGGGTCCGGAATCTTCAAGTCGACCGATGGCGGCGACAACTGGACCGAGATCACGCGCAATCCCGGCCTGCCGAGGGGCGTGCTCGGCAAATTGACCGTGACCGTCTCGCCGGCCGATTCGAAGCGGCTCTATGCCAATATCGAGGCGGCGGACGGCGGCCTCTATCGCTCCGACGACGCCGGGCAGAGCTGGACGCGGATCAACGGCGACCGCAAGCTGTGGCAGCGATCCTTCTATTTCCTGCGCGTGCGCCCCGATCCGGTGGATCGCGACACCCTCTATGTGCTGAGCTTCAAGCTCGAAAAATCCGTCGATGGCGGCAAGAGCTTCGCCGAGGTCCGCACAAGGCATTCCGATGTTCACGACCTGTGGATCGACCCCGGCAACCCCCGCCGCATGATCGTTGCAGATGATGGCGGCGCCAGCGTCTCGGTCAACGGCGGCAGCAGCTGGACGGAGCAGGACCTGCCCACCGCCCAGATCTACCGCCTCGCCACCACCGCCGGCTTTCCCTTCAAGCTGTGCGGCGCGCAGCAGGACAATTCCACAATCTGTGTGCCCAGCCGGGAGGCAAGCCCGTTCGGCGGCGCGGGGCATGTCGACGCCTTTGCCGATTTCGAAGTCATCGCCGGCAGCGAAAGCGGCTATGTCGCGCCGCATCCGACCGACCCCAATGTCTATTTCGTCGGAGAAACCAATGGGCTGGTGCGAGTGGACACGGCACGCGCCGCGATGCGCGACGTCCAGCCCTATCCCTATGAAGTGATGGGCCAGCCCGCCGCCACGATGAAGGAGCGGTGGAACTGGACCTTCCCGATGGTCTTCGCGCCGCAAGCGCCGCACCCGCTCTACATCGGATCGCAGCATCTGTGGCGCAGCAGCGACGAAGGCGCGACCTGGCAGAAGATCAGCCCCGACCTGACCGCCGCCGATCCCGCGACGCTCGGCGAAACCGGCGGGCCGATCCTGCCCGACCAGGACGGACCGGAGGTTTACGGCACGATCTTCACCATCGCGCCGTCACCGCTCGACCCGCGCCTGATCTGGACCGGTTCCGACGACGGGCGGGTCCACCTCACCCGCGACAGCGGCAAATCCTGGCAGGCGGTGACGCTGCCCGGCCTGCCGATGCCGGCGCGGATCAGCTTCATCCATGCCTCCGCCCATGATGCAGGGACGGCCTATTTTGCGGCCAAGCGCCACGAGCTCGGCGACCGCCGGCCCTATCTGTTCCGCACGACAGATTATGGCGCCACCTGGACGCGGATCGATGCCGGCCTGCCGGCGGAAGCCTTCACCCATGCCATCATCGAGGACAGCCAGCGCCCGGGGCTGCTGTTCGTTGGCACAGAACACGGCGTCCAGACCTCGTTCGACAATGGCCAAAGCTGGCATTCGCTGTCGCGCAGCCTGCCCGACACCCATGTTTCCGGCCTCAAGGTGGTCGGCAACGAGCTTGCCATCTCGACGCACGGCCGGTCCTTCTACGTCCTCGAGGGACTGGCGACGTTGCGTCACCTCGCCAGCGCCGGCCCGCCGCAAGGGGCGGTGCTCTATCCGCTGGCCGGCGCGGTGCTGGGCGCCGTCCCGGCCCGCATCGACTTCCATCTCGAAGCGCCGGTCGACGCGGCGCGGATCGTCGTGACGGACAGGAACGGCGCCGTGGTGCGCCGGCTCGCCGCGCCGAAGCGGCTGGAGGCGGGCGCCCATAGCCTGAGCTGGGACCTGCGCCATGATGGCGCCACCGTCTTCCGCAATATGATCCTGGAGGCACCGAACCCCGCTATCGGCCCGCCGGTCCTGCCCGGCACCTATACCGTGGCGATCGAGCTCGGCGAGCGGCGGCTGGCGCAGCCGCTTGTCGTCAGCCGCGATCCGCGGCTGACGGCGCCGGCGCCGGGCGCGATCGAGGCACAGCATGCGCTGGCGCTGCAGCTCCGCGACGCCGTATCCCAGGCCAACCAGATGGTGATCGATATCCGCGCGCTGCGCGAGGCCCTGAATGGCCGGAAGCTCGACGACGCAGCGGCAAAGCTGCGGGCACAGATGCTTCAGGCGCTCGGGGGTATCGAAGCGACGCTCTACCAGGTCCGCAACGCCAGTCCGAAGGACAAGATCGCCTATCCGATCCAGCTCAACGACCGTCTGGCGCATCTGATGGCGCTGGTCGGCACGAACGACGGCGGCGCGACTGCGGCGCAGCGGCAGGTCCATGCCGAATTGCGCGCCGCGCTCGATGCCGCGGCCGGACGGTACCGCGATATGCTGGGCCGCTACCTGCCGGAACTGAACCGGCGTTTGTCGGCCGCCGGCCAGGAACCGGTGCCGGTACCGGTCCGGTAAGACAGGAGAGGTGCCTGCGGCGCTGGCGGTTGTGCAGCACCGCGCGACGCTGCAGGAAGGGCGGCATGACGATCATCACCGCCAGTGGCGGTTGCCATTGCGGCGTGGTCCGCTTCACGGTGCGTTTCGCCGATCCGCCGGTGCTGCTCGATTGCAATTGCTCGATCTGCACGAAGACCGGATTTCTCCACCTGATCGCCAGCGCCGACGACTTCACTCTGATCGCCGGCAGCGAGGCGTTGACCGATTATCGCTGGGGCAGCGGCACGGCGCGGCACCTCTTCTGCCGGCATTGCGGCATCAAGAGCTTCTATGTGCCGCGCAGCCATCCCGATGGCTTTTCGGTGAACTGGCGGGCGCTCGACGATGTCGAAGGCGTGGTGCCAGTCATCCAGCCCTATGACGGGCGCAACTGGGAACGCGCGCGGGCCGAACTGGGATAGCCGGACCGCCGCCTATCGCCCCGTCTGGCCGCGGTCCATCAGCTTCGCATCGGCCAGCACCAGCGCCACCATCGCCTCCATCACCGGCGCGGCGCGGATACCGACGCACGGGTCGTGCCGCCCCTTGGTGACGATATCGGTGGCGTTGCCGTCGCGATCGATGGTCTCGACCGGCGTCAGGATCGAGGATGTCGGCTTCAGCGCCATGCGCACGACGATCGGCTGGCCGGTGGAAATGCCGCCCGCGGTGCCGCCGCTATGATTGGCGAGGAATTCGGGGCCATCCGCGCCGGGCCGCATGCGGTCGGCATTGTCCTCGCCGCGCAGCCGGGCGGCGCCGAAGCCGTCGCCGATTTCAACGCCCTTGACGGCATTGATGCCCATGCACGCCGCCGCCAGCTGGCTGTCGAGCTTCTGGTAGAGCGGCGATCCCCAGCCGGCCGGCACGCCGGTGGCGGTGCATTCGACAATGGCGCCGAGCGAGGAGCCGGCCAGCCGCGCCGCGTCGAGCGTTTCGGCCCAGCGCGCCGCGGCGGCGGCATCGGGGCAGAAGAAGGGATTGCGGTCGATCTCGGCGTCGTCGAAGCGGCTATAGTCGATGGCATCGCCGCCGAGTTCGACGAGATAGGCGCGGATCCGCACCTCCGGGATGACGGCCCGCGCCACCGCGCCGGCGGCGACCCGGGATGCCGTCTCGCGCGCCGAGGAGCGCCCGCCGCCGCGCGGATCGCGATGGCCGTATTTCATGTCATAGGCGTAATCGGCATGGCCGGGGCGATAGGCGCGCGCGACGTCGCTGTAATCCTTGGAGCGCTGGTCAACATTCTCGATCATCAGCGAAATCGGCGTGCCGGTGGTCAGGCCTTCATGTACGCCGGACAGGATGCGGACCTGGTCCGGCTCCTGCCGCTGGGTGGTGAATTTCGAAGTGCCAGGCCGCCGCTTGTCGAGCCAGGGCTGGATATCGGCTTCGCTGAATGCCAGCCCGGGGGGACAGCCATCGACGACGGCGCCGATGGCAGGCCCGTGCGATTCACCCCAGGTGGTGAAGCGGAAAAGGTGGCCGAAGCTGTTGTGGCTCATGGACGACGCAAGCTGCCGCCGGCCGCCTTGCAGCCATCATCCGGAAATCCGCGCATCAGGCCGCCTGCTGCATGCGCTTGCGGAATTCCGCCATATATTTCGCCGTCCCGAACCGGCCGGCAAGCAGGCCGCCGACCGTGAAGTCGGCATCGAGTTCGTCCCAGTGCAGGCCATGGCCCGAACCGATGTCGATGCGCGCAATCTGCTCGTCGTTCGCATCCGCCAGCCCCTGCAGATGCCGTGCCGGGACCGAATAGGTCGCACCATTGGTCAGTTCGATGATGAGCAGACCGCTGTCGCGGTCATAATGGGCCGCGCGCGCGTGTGGCTCGGTCTCGTATACGATACGACCGCGCGCATTGGCGGCCTCGAACGCTTCGTCAGTCAGACTAGCCATGGATGTTCCGCCAAGCGATCCCGAATTCGACACTGTTTCTCCTTACAATATCGAGCGCCCAATTCACATCCCGCCGCTTCAGCTTGCGGCTCCAGATGAGGTTCACAGGTTCGATCTCGATCTTGGCGCTGCCGCCACCGCCTTCGACATGCACATGCGGCGGCGGATGATCGTCGAGATAGATGATGAACCGAAAGCCCGATTCGCGCAGGATGACCGGCACCGCCTCACGCCAGCGTCATGTCCGGCGCATCCTCGGCCTTCATGCCGATGACATTATAGCCCGCGTCGACATGGTGGATTTCGCCGGTCACGCCGGCCGCCAGATCGCTGAGCAGATAGAGGCCGGCGCCGCCGACATCCTCGATCGTCACATTGCGGCGCAGCGGCGCATTGTACTCGTTCCACTTCATGATGTAGCGGAAATCGCCGATGCCGCTCGCCGCCAGGGTCTTGATCGGGCCGGCGGAGATGGCATTCACCCGCACGCCCTGCGGCCCCAGATCCATCGCCAGATATTTGACGCTGGCCTCCAGCGCTGCCTTGGCGACACCCAT
>JAIXZK010000256.1 GCA_027489695.1 Sphingomonadales bacterium | reverse complement strand
TAGCGATCGTCGCGCCGGCTGTTGGCGAACAGGTCGCGGAAACCCGCGGTCGGGAACAGCAGCGCGCCGGACAGGCGGAAGACGAGGTTCTGGTTGAACTTCGGCCGCAGGATCGCCGCGCCCGACAGGTCGGTGCCAATGCCGGCGGGGATCGAGCCTTCGACGCGCAGCGCGCGCAGCGGCGCCGTCGTCGCGAACCACAGCTGGTTGAGATTGGCGGTCAGCCGCAGTTCCGGCAGCACATCGAAATCGGCGCCGATGCCGATCAGCGCGGTGCCGGGGTTGTTGAAGTTTGACTGGCCCTGGTCCTTCGACGATCGCAGCGAATTCAATATGCCGTTGCGACCATTGACGCCGATCGCCCGGCCGCCGCCAGCGAAGGGGATGGTCTGGCGGATCCAGTAGCTGGTGTCCGACCCGGCGAATTGCGGGTTCTCGACGATGGCGTCGAAGCCGGTCTCGGTATCGTCATAGGGATCATTGTCCCCCGAGGCGTAGAGGCCGGACACGCGCACGCGCGTCCAGCCCCAATCGATCGAGGGTTCGACCGCGGCGAAAAACGCGCGGATCTGCGCCGGTCGGCCGGTGAAAAAGCTGTTGCGGTCTTCGCCAAAGGCGCCCCAGACGCTTGCCGTCAGGTTCAGCCGCCCGATGCGGCCATCGGCATTGTAGCCGAGATAGACGACATCATAATCGCGGCCCCTGAGATCGCCGAGCAGCGCCGGACGCACCGGAAAGCCATTGGTATCGACGACCGGCCGATCGCCCTCGCGATTGCGGTTGTAGACGACGGCGACCTGCGAGGTCATCCCCGGCACCGGCAGGTCCTGACGATAGAGGTTGGCCGCGAACACCCAATCGTCGCGGATGTGCGAGGTGATGTCGTTCAGGCCGCTGTTGGTGTCCTTCTCCAGCCGGGTGAAGATCGCCAGATTATACTGGAAGCGGTTGTTGTCGCGATTGCCGAACAGCCGCACGCCCAGCTGATTGTCCTGGAACAGAAACCCGCGGAAATCGGTGTTGAATGGCTGGATGCCGATGCGGATCGAATCGAAATCATAGCGATCGGACGTGTTGCGCAAATGGTAATCGAGGAACAGTTCCTGCACCCCGGCGAAGGCATCGGTGCGGACGGTGCCCTTGCTCGGCTCGACGAACAGGATGCGGCGCTCCTGCACGCTGACATGATTGACCTGGATGGCGATGGCAGCGCGGAATTCGAACTCCGGCGGCTTGAACGCCGTCGAGCCCTTGGTCAGCGCCGCGCCCAGGATGAAGGTCTGGGCGAACACCACCGAATGCTGGCGGCCGAAGACATCGTTGCTGCCCGGCCGCGCCGTCGTCTGCACGCCGACCGGCGTCGGGAAACTGCGCGGCTCGACCACCGTGTCGCTGATCGCGGACAGTTGCAGGAACAGATCATGCGTGCCGCACAGCGGCCGATCGCCCTTCAGCGTGTTCTGGGCATAGGGATCCTGCCAACGCGACTTCAGCAGCCCGAGCGTCTCGACCAGCCGCCAGCGATCGGGGATGCCGACGGTATCGCGCGGGAAATCGCCCGGCCGCGGCGGCGCGATGGCACCGGGATTGACCTGCTCCACCGCGTCCTCGAGGTCGCGCGCCGTGAAGCCGGGGCGCCGGCGGCCGGGAACCGGATCGAGACTGGGGTCGCGCGGCCCGGCGCTTGGCTCGCCCTCGACGCGCTCGGTCGGGACTTCGATCTTGCTGTAGCAGTCGAAGTATTTCGACAGGATGCCGGCGTTGGCCGGGGCGGCGGTTAGCAGGAGAAAGAAAAAGCCTCCGGCGGCCAGGGGCTGAGCCCCTGGACCCGCTTTTGATCGGGGGTTGCATGTGCCGGAATGGGATTTGCCCAACGAGAGTGGGTGCAGGGGCTCAGCCCCTGCCCGCCGGAGGCAAAAAAACGCCCGCCGGAGGCTAAAGGCACTAGATCCCCTGGCAGACATTCTGCTCTGCCGTATCGACGAAGGGGGCGAACGGGCAGCCGACGAAGCGCAGCCGCACCAGCGCACCGCCGGCCAGCGGCACCTGCGCCTGGTCCGACCGGATGCTCGCCGGCGGCAGGCCGATGCCGCCGACGCGCAGCCCGGCGTTGTGGAGCCCAAGGAAGCTGACCATGTCGTCCTGGTCGATGCCGTCGCCGGAAACGCCGATCGCGCCAACGAGCGTGCTGCCGCGATAGACCGGCGTCGCGCCGGGGAAGATCTGCAGGCCGTTGGCGAGGCGGTTCGAGCCATTGCCATTGTCGGGCAGGAAGGTGCAGCGCCGCGGATCGCCGCCACCGAGCACCTGGACAAGGTTCTGCACGATCAGCGCCGATTGCAGCCCGGTCGAGAAGGGCGAGAAATTGGCGATCGGGCGGGACAGGGCGCCGGGCGCGCGGCCGACTTCGCCATCGGGGAAATAGGGCCGGGCGATATTGCCGATGGCGCGATTGGTGACGGCAACGCGGCCCGACAGGAAGTCGCCCGAGCCGAAGAAGCCGTTGGTGCGCGCGACATAGTCGCGAACGTTGGGGTCGGCGGCGCCGGCGGCGGTGGTGACGGCGGCGAGGTCGGCAGCGGCGCGCGGGCCGGAGAAAAAGGCGGCGCTGCGGGCCTTTTGCAGCGACACGTCGATGCCGAAGATCGGCGCGTCGGGCGAGCGCACCACGCCCAGCACGGCGCCGCGGGTATCGACGAGGCTGATCGTCACCTGCGCCCGCGAATCGAGCGGCTGGCGGATCTGGGCGCGGGCGCGCGCCATGATCTTGAAGGCTTCTTCCAGCAACGCGCGCGCTTCTGCGGCGCTCAGCGGGCTGGCGACCTCGCCCGCGTCAGTGGCGGCGCGGATCGGGAAGCGGCCACCGCCGCCGCCATCGCTGAGGATATAGGCATCGGGGTGGTTGAATTCGGCCAGGCTGGCGTTGCGGATGCCCGAGGCTTCGCTGCCATAGGCAACCCCGGCGCCGACGCCGCCGCTGGTGAAGCCGGCAATGGCGGTCAGCGTGCCGGCAAGGCCGCTGAACGCCGGCGGGCTGGCCGGGTTGGACAGCAGATCGGCCGCCACCGCATCGGAATAGCGCAGGGTGGTGCCATCGACGCTGATCCGTTCGGCGCGAATGCCCGCCGGCGCGTCGAGGCCGACCGTGGCAGCGAGCGCGATGGCTTCCTCGTCATCGCGATCGGTGTCGACGGTTTCGGGGTCGAAGCCATAATCGCCATCGGCCATCACCCCGACACCGCCGACGACGACGCCGTTCTTGTAGAGCGGGAAGCCGCCGGGATCGGCGGCAAGGCCGAGCGGCGAGCGCTTCGGGCCGATCATCGGGCTGCCGACGCCGGCGCGTGCCACCAGGTCCGAACAAGGCAGCTGCGAGAACTGCACGCCGAACAGCGGGCCGGATTCGAGGCCGACGGTGTTCGCCGACGGCGGGAAATGCTGCTGGACGATCTGGCTGGCGGTGCGCGTCGAAAAGGCGTTGCCGCCCGAGGACAGGTACGCGCCGGTGATCGCCTTGGCGATGGCGGCGAGCCCGGCCGGCACGGTGACGCCCTCGACATCGGTATTGCCATTGGGGTTGGCGCGCGTCGTTGCG
>JAIXZK010000212.1 GCA_027489695.1 Sphingomonadales bacterium | reverse complement strand
GTCAGCTATCCCAACCGCACCGACTATGCCGTTTCCAAGGCCGGGCAGCGCGCCATGGCCGAATCGATGGCGCGGCATCTGGGCCCCGAAATCCAGATCAACGCCATCGCGCCGGGGCCGGTGGACGGCGATCGCCTCGCCGGCCTGGGCGGCAAGCCCGGCCTGTTCGAGCGGCGCGGCCGGCTGATCCTCGAGAACAAGCGGCTGAATGCCGTCCATGCCGCCACCATCAAGGCGATCCGGCGCGGTGAATCCGCCGTCGCCATTCTCGCCCGGCTGGCGCGCAACGACACGGTGCAGCTCTCCCACGACAAGGCGACGCCGGCCGAGATCCGCGAACTGGCGCTGGCCTGTGCGCGCGACGGCGACGAGACCTGCTGCTGGGATCGCTATCTGCTGACCCCGCCGCTGGCCGCCAAGCTGCTGCGCCGGCTGGCGCTGGGCGGCTATCTGCTCGGCACCGACTGGGAAGCGCGCGAGGGTGGCGACTGGCTGCTGCGCGTGCCGCCCGATGATCGGCCGTGGCTGCCGGCGACGCAGATCGCCCGCGAAGCCGCCAAGGTCCGTTCCGGCGTGCTGTCGCAGTTGCACCTCGGCAAGATGCCGACCGAGACCGATGTGGCGCAGGCGACCGTGTTCTTCCTCGCCGATCGCGCCGTTTCGGGCGAGACCTTCATGCCCTCGGGCGGTCTCAACGTCGAACGCTCGACCACCGAGCGCGAGCTGTTCGGCAGCCCCAAGGGCGAGCGGCTCGAGCAGATGGCCGGCCGCACCGTCTGGCTGGTCGGCGAGCATCTCGTCGAGCATCTCGCCGAAACCGCCAAGCAACTGCTGGCGCTCGACGTGGCGCGGCTGGTGGTGATGGCGAAGACGGAAGCCGGTGCCGCGGCGCTGGCGGCGGGCATCGACGGCGGCGACCGTGTCGCGACGCTGGTGGCCGGCGACGATATCGAGGCGGCGATGGATTCGGCGCTGGCACAATGGGGCCGGCCGACGACGATCGTCTCGACGCCGATGGCACCGCTGCCGGCGGCGCTGTTCGATGGCCCGACGCCCTTGGATGGCGCCGGCTTCGCCGCGGTCGTCGATGTCAATCTGACCGGCCATTTCCGGGTGGCGCGCAAGGCGTCGCTCTATGATGGCTGCCAGATCGTGCTGGTGTCGCCCGACGTGCCGATGGGCGAGGCGGGCACCGGCGCCTTCGCGCTGGCCAATTTCGTCAAGACGACGCTGCACGCCTTTACCGCCACCCTGGCGGTCGAGAATGAGCGGCTGGTGCACGATGTGCCGGTCAACCAGATCAACCTGACCCGGCGTGTCCGCTCCGAGGAACCGCGCTCGGCGGCCGAGCATGACGAGGAGGTCAAGCGCTTCGCTCGTGCCGTGCTGCTAGCCGGCGCGCCGCTGCCCGATGCCGAGGATTCGCGCTACCGGGCGCGCATCTATCGCGGCATGTCGCTGACAGTCTGATCCGCGCCGATGGGGTTCACCACCCCATCGGCACCGGCAGCTGCACGCGGCAGTGCAGGCCGGTGGGGGTGACGGTGCGGCTGACGATGCCGCCGGTTTCGGCGGGCAGGATGCGATCGATGATCGCCGATCCGAAGCCGCTGCGCCGCGGCGGCGGCAGGTTGGCAAGCCCGGTCTCGATCCAGGAAAAGTCCAGCGTCTCGCTGCCGGCACGATCCCAGCGCACCGCCAGCCGGCCGTCGACCGTGGCAAGCGCGCCATATTTGATGGCGTTGGTGGTCAGCTCGTGCAGCGCCAGCCCCATGGCCTGGGCGACTCGACTGGGCAGCGCGACATTGTCGCCGCTGACGTCGATGCGGGGATCGTCGGCTCCGCAATAGGGGGCGAGTTCGCCCGAAACCAATTCGGCAAGGCCCAGCCGTTCCCAGCCGCCGCGGACGAGCAGATCATGGGCGCGGCCCATCGCGGCGATGCGAGGCTCGAAATCGGCGAGAAACTCGGGGAGCGTGGCGGCATCGCGCGCCGTGCGGCGGGCGATGGCGGTGATCTTGGCAAGGATGTTGCGGACGCGGTGGTCGAATTCCTGGCTCACCGTTTCGCGCATGCGGTGCGCCAGCACTTCCGAGGTGACTTCCTGGGTATGCTGCATGACTCCGACGATTGCGCCGGCCCGATCGCGCACCGGCACATGGCTGGCAGTCCACCAGCGCTCGATGCCATCGATGACATAGGGGATGGCGGTCACCGATCGGGCGGTGCCGGCCAGCGCCGAATGCAGCGCCGCGTCGACAATCGCCTGTTGCTCGGCGGGCGCCGGAAACACTTCGAACAACGGCCGGCCGAGCAGGCTCTCGACGTTCGTGTCGAGGGTGTTGCAATAGCTCTGGTTGGCGGCGACGTAGCGCAGATCGCGATCCACCATCATCAATGGCGTCGGTGCCGCTTCGAACAGGGACAGGTCGATCACGCGGGCTCCGAAAGCGGCTTGGCTGAAATTTGCCTCGCCGGAACGCCTTGCAATCGTTCCGGTTCCGATTTCGGCGACCAGACGCGACCGCAGGATCTCGGCGGGCGGCGGGCGCCAGGCCCGAACGCTGTGCGAAGAAAGGTCGCAAGGCGACGAAGGAAACGCCCCGCTGATGCGTAGTTGATGGCGGTGTCACACCGTTGCAATCAAATTTGGGCAGGCGCTTGGCTGTGGAACTTCTGCGATCCTCGATGCTTCATGCCTCTGCGCCGGCGATCGCCGGTCGCGGTGCTGTCGGCGTCGCGGCTCGGGGCATGATTGCGGGGGCATCGCTTTTCTGCCGTTCACCGGACGGCAAGCGTTGGCTGGTAAGGCCGGCGCCGGTGTTCGGTAAGCGTGTCTGGTGGTTGTGATGACGAGAGTAGCGGCGACACTGGCGTTGACCCTGGCCTTGTGGGTCATGCCCTCGGCCGGCAGCCGCGGCCAGGGGACGATCGGGGATCGTTTCGCCCATGCCGATCGCGCCATCATCGGCAGCGATGCCGAGGCGCGCCGCGTGCTGGGGCGGGCGGACGCTGTCGCGGCCAGCGCCGTCGCCGCACTGGATTGAGCGCATCTTTCCGGCGACGCCGACTTTTCCCCGATCCTGCCCATGACGATCATCGACGCCGCCCGGCGTTGACGGCGGGGAGGGGGCTTTCTACACGCCAGCGTGAATGATCAAGGGGTCGGTAATGCCGAAGTCTGGGCTGGCGACGCTGGTGGCGTTGGGTTTCGCTGGCGTGATCGCGGCCGGTCCGGGCGTTGGCGCCGCTTCAGCGCAAGCCATCGACCCGCGCGTCCTGCAGCAATTGCAGGGGCAGCTCGGCGCCGGGACGCCGGCGCCGGCGGCCGATGATCGGCGCGCCGCCGCCCCCGAAGTGCCGATAGCGCCGCAGCCCGGGGTGCGGATCGACACCCGCGAGGAACAGGATCTGCGCCGCGCCGAAGCCCGCGCCGGCCTTGCCCGCCTCTACCGCCCCTCGGCGATCGAGCGTGAATTCCAGGACCGGCTCGCCGATCCCGGCCTGCGTCAGTTTGGCTATGAGCTGTTCGCCGCCACTACCGGCCAGCCGGGAGCGCTGACCGGATCGGTGAGCGACGATTATGTCGTCGGCGCCGGTGACGACCTCGTCGTCCAGTTCCAGGGCGCCACCAACGACAGCCGCACCGTCCGCGTCGGCCGCGATGGCCGGTTGATCGCCGGGGCGCTGCCGCCGATCCAGGCTGCAGGCCGGCCGCTCGGCGCCATCCGCCGCGATCTCGAGGCCGCCACCCGCCGCACCCTGCTCGGTACCGAAGTCTTCGTCTCGCTGGGCTCGGTGCGCGCCGCCACCATCTTCGTCGGCGGCGAGGTCGAGCGGCCGGGCCAGTTCAACGTGACGGCGCTGGCCGACATCTCGGCGGCACTGGCCCAGGCCGGCGGGGTGCGCAAATCGGGGTCCTTGCGGCAGGTGCGCATCGTCCGCGGTGGTTCGACGATCATCGTCGATCTCTATGGTCTGCTCGGCATCGGCACGCCGCCGTCGATCCGGCTGCGCGACGGCGATCGCATCATCGTTCCGGTCATCGGCGATACCGTCGCCATCGCCGGCAATGTCGCCCGGCCCGGCATCTATGAAGTCGCGCGCGGCACGTCGATCGGCGCGCTGCTCGGCTATGCCGGTGGCGCGGTACGCCCGCGCGGCAACCAGATCGCCATCAGCCGGATCACCGCCGATGGCAGCGAGCAATATCTGCGCGCCGCCACGCTGTCGTCGCTGGTGGTTCCCGGCGATGCCGTGCAGCTGACCGGCGGCAGCGCCGGCGGCAGCAGCGGCCGCATCGTGCTGCGCGGCCATGTCGACAACCCCGGCGCGCGGGCTCTGGCGGCGGCGCCGACGGTGCGCGCCCTGCTCGGCGACGCGCGCGACCTTAAGCTCGATACCTATCTGGCGATGGCGGTGCTGATCCGCCGCGATCCGGTGACGGCGGCGCGGGTGTTCCAGCCGGTCGATCTCGGCAGCGCTTTGCTCTCGCAGCCGGATGTGGCGCTGCGCAGCGACGATCGCCTATATGTTTTCGGCCGCGGCGACATTGAATTCCTCAACACCACTTCGGTACGCCGCATCGTGCTCGGCCAGCCCAATCCGTTGCCCGAATGTCAGGCGCTCGAGCGGCTGGAACTGCTGGTGCGCGACAGCCAGACGCCGCGTTTCGGCGTGGTGACGCGGTCGGCCTTCGTCGTCGAACGCGGCGGCCGCAGCGAAGTCGCGGCAACCGGCGACAGTTTCGGCGCCGCGGCGCGCAGCACCGACGCGACGTTGCGCACCGGCGATGTCGATCGGACCGGCCCGCGCGAGGCCGGTGACCGCACCGCCATATTGCGCGAGAGCCGCGACCTGGCGCTGTCGTCACGCCAGCTGGAGCGGCGCGGCGATGAACGCTGCCCGGCGGTATTCGAGGAAGAGCCCGAACTGCTGCCGGTGCTGATCGAGAATGCCGTTGCGGTCGGTGGTGCGGTACGGCGGCCGGGGGCCTATCCCGTCGCCGGTCCGGTCAACGCCGCCGCGCTGGTCACCATCGCCGAAGGCCTGCTCGGCAGCACCTCGTCGATCACCCTCGACGTCGTGCGCGCCAATGGCGCCGAGACGGTACAGGAGCGCATCGACGCCAGCGGCCTGGAAACGGCGCTGGCCACGACCCGCCTCGCCCCTGGCGACGATCTGCGCTTCAACGCAGCGCGACCGCAGTTCGAAAGCGGCGCCGTGCTGCTGTCGGGCGAATTCAACCGGCCCGGCCTTTATTCGGTCCGCAAGGGCGAGACGCTGGCGCAGCTGGTGGCGCGCGCCGGCGGCGTCTCGCCGCTCGCCTATCCCTATGGCGCGATCTTCACGCGCCGGTCGGTCAAGGAATTGCAGCAGGAAGGCCTGCGCCGCACCAGCCGCGAGCTGACGACGGCGCTGCTGGCGGTATCGGCGCGCAAGGAAACCACCGGCGATGCCCTGGTCGCCGGCCAGGCGCTGATCACCCAGCTGGCGACGATCGAAGTGCCGGGCCGCGTGGTCGTCGAAGCCGATCCGCGCGTGCTGGCGGTACGCCCGGATCTCGATACCGTGCTTGAAAGTGGCGATGCCATCGTCATGCCGAAAAAGCCGAACTTCGTGCTGGCGCTCGGCGATGTCTCCAACCCCGGGGCGCTGCAATTCGTCCCCGGCAAGCTGGCGCGCGACTATCTGCGCGAGGCCGGCGGCGCCCAGGCCTCGGCCGATCGCGGCCGGGCCTTTCTGGTGCTGCCCAACGGCACCGCCATGCCGCTCGGCGGCCGCGGCTGGAGCCGTGGTGGCGACATGAAGCCGGCGCCGGGCTCGACGATCGTCGTGCCGAAGAACATCGATCCGCTCTACAAGCTGGAGGTGGCGCGCGATGTGGCGTCGATCCTGGGCAGCCTGATCAGCTCGGTGGCGACGGTCGGCCTGCTGGCGACGCGCTAGCCGCCTCGCCGCCGCAGCACGAGCCGGCTGCGCCCTTGGACCTTGCCCGGATCAGCTGCAAGCAGACCCCGGCACTCTTTAGCCGCGCGTCATCAGCGTGACGCTGATCCGGCGGTTGCGCGGATCGTTGCGGTCTTTCGGGTTGAAAGGGTCGGTTGCCGCCACGCCTTCGATGCGGCGGAAGCGGTCGTCGTCGATGCCGGCGGCGTGCAAGGCCTGGCGGGTGGCGTCGGCGCGCAGCGTGCTCAACGTCCAGTTGTTGGCGCCGCCGCGGGCAAAGCCCAGGGCATCGGTATGGCCGCGTACGGTGAGCGGTTGCGGCGTTACGGCGATGGCGCCGGCGACGGTGCGGACCATGGCGCGCGCTTCGGGGGTGAGCACCGCGGTGCCGAGCGCGAACATCGAGAAATCGGCGCGCTCGACCATGTCAATGCGCAACCCGTCCTGCACGCGGACGAAGCGGATCTGGCCCTTGAGGCCCTTCAGCGTCGGATCACCGGCGAGGCGGGCGGCAATGATCTGCTCGACCTTGCGGAAGCGTTCCTCGTCGGCGCTGCGGCGGTTGGCGGGGATCATCCGGCTGGGGGTGGACGGCGGGGCCGCCGGCAAGGTGCCGCTGGTGCTGCCGCCGGTGATGGCGGTCGGCCGCGTGCCGCGCAGGGTGTTGTGGGGGGCGGCGCCTTCCTCGGCGTCGAGCGATCGGCCGCCCATGACGCCGTTGGAGCCGCCGGAATTGGCCATCTGGATCAGCGTCGGGGTGAAATAATCGGCGATGCCGCGGCGCTGGTCCTCGTTGGTGGCGCCGAGGATCCACATCAGCATGAAGAACGCCATCATCGCCGTCACGAAATCGGCATAGGCGATCTTCCAGGCGCCGCCGTGATGGGCATGGCCATGGTGCTTCGCCCGGCGGACGATGATCTCGGGCTCGATATGGAGCTCGGGTTTCATGGGGCATACTCACGCAACACAACAACGAAATTCAGGCGGCGCGGTGCCTAGCGGGCGGCGCGCAGCCCGTCGAAGACTTCGGCGAAACTCGGTTGATTGTCGGGCCCGATGGCGGTGCGCGCCGCTTCGATGACGAGCGGCTGCGGCTGGCCCTTCAGGCTGGCGACGATGACGCGGCGGATGACCTGGTAGATCTCGCAGTCCTGGTCGATCACCGTCTTCAGCCGCGTCGCGCATGGCCCGATGATGCCATAGCTGAGCAGCACGCCGAGAAAGGTGCCGACCAGCGCCGAGCCGATCATCGCGCCGAGCACCGAGGGTGGCTTGTCGATCGACGCCATCGTCTTGATGACGCCGAGCACGGCGGCGACGATGCCCAGCGCCGGCAGTGCGTCCGACATGGTCTGCAAGCGCTCGACGGGTTTCAGCGCGGCATTGTGATGGGTCTCGATCGCCTGTTCGATGACTTCCTCGACGGCATGCGGGGAAAGCGTGCCGGTGGAGACCACCAGCAGCCGGATTGAATCGGTAAGCAGGTGGAGGAACACCGGCTCCTTCAGGAACTGCGGATATTCGGCGAAGATGCTGGAGGATTTCGGCTCCTCGATATGCGGTTCGACCGCGACGGCGCCATCGTTGCGGTACATCTTCATCAGCCGCGCGGTCAGGAAGATCGCGGCGCTGTAATCGGCCTTCTTGAACTTCGGCCCCTTGACGATGGCGGCGAGGCCGCCGGCGATCCCCTTGATGCCGCGGATGTCGGTGGCGACGAGCGTAGCCCCGGCGGCCGCACCGCCGATGATGAGCATTTCGTGCGGGAGCGCATGCAGCACCACGCCGATGTTGCCGCCGGTCAACGCAAAGCCACCGAACACCATGACGATCAGCACGACAAGACCGATGACCGAGATCAATGTTGCATCCTTGGGCCC
>JAIXZK010000147.1 GCA_027489695.1 Sphingomonadales bacterium | reverse complement strand
GGCGCCGCGCTCGCCCGCAACGAGCTCGACAAGGCCGATCCGCTGCTGAAGGCCTGGCTCGCCGCCAATCCAGACGACATTTATGCGCTGCGCATGATGGCCGAGCTGTTCGGCCGGCTCGGGCGCTATCGCGATTCCGAAAAGCTCCTCGCGCGGGCGCTGCGGGTGGCGCCGGCGTTCGATGCGGCGCGTTTCAACTATGCACTCGTGCTGCACCGTCAGTCGCGCACGGTCGAAGCCATTGTCGAAGTCGATCGGCTGCTCGAGGCCAATCCCGGCCATCCCGGCTATCGCAACCTGAAGGCGGCGATGTGCGCGCGGCTCGGCAATTATACGCAAGCGATCGACATCTACACGCTGCTGCTCGCCGAACATCCCGACAATCCGCGCGGGCACATGAGCTTCGGCCATGCCCTGAAGACCGTCGGCCGGCGCGCCGAATGTGAGGCGGCCTATCGCGCCGCCGTTGCCCGGGCGCCGACGCTCGGCGAAGCCTGGTGGAGCCTCGCCAATCTCAAGACCTTCCGCTTCACCGACGACGATCTCGCCGCTATCCGGGCCGCGCTGGCCCGGCGTGACATCGGCCCCGAGGACCGGCTGCACCTCGATTTCGCGCTCGGCAAGGCGCTGGAGGATCGCGGCGAGCATGAGGCGAGTTTCCAGCATTATGCCGCCGGCAACCGGCTGCGCCGCACCCAGGTGAAATGGGATGGTGCCGGCAACCGGGTGCATGCCGAGACGGTGGCGCGGATTTTCGATGCCGGCCATTTCGCCGCGCGCGCCGGCCAGGGCTGCTCCGCCGCCGATCCGATCTTTGTCGTCGGCCTTCCGCGATCGGGATCGACGCTGATCGAGCAGATCCTCGCCAGCCACAGCCAGGTCGAAGGCACGATGGAACTGCCCGACATGGCGCAGCTGGCGCGCGATCTTGCCGAAAAGGGCTTTGCGCGGCAGCGGGCGGCGGGCGTGGCGCCGGAACAGCCGACGGGCGAGCGCGACCCGATCGTCTATCTCGACGAGCTGGCGGCGGCGACGCCTGACGAGCATGCGGCGATCGGTGCCGCCTATATCGAGCGCACCCGCGTGCACCGGAAGACCGATCGGCCGCGCTTCATCGACAAGATGCCGAACAATTTCGCGCTCATCGCGATGATCCAGCTGGTGCTGCCCAATGCGATCATCATCGATGCCCGCCGCCATGCCATGGCGACCTGTTTTTCGGCGTGGAAGCAGCATTTTGCCCGTGGCCAGACCTTCACCTACGATCTCATCGAGCTGGGCGAATATTATCGCGACTATGTCGGGCTGATGGACCATTTCGACCGGGTGCTGCCCGGCCGGGTGCTGCGGGTGTGGCACGAGCGGCTGGTCACCGATACCGAGGCCGAGGTGCGCCGCATCCTCGATCATTGCGGCCTGGCCTATGAGCCGGGGGTGCTCGAGTTCCACCGCAACCAGCGGCCGGTGCGCACCGCCAGTTCCGAACAGGTGCGCCAGCCGATCTTCACCGAGGGGCTCGAGCAATGGCGCCATTATGCGCCGTGGCTGGATGACCTGAAGGCCACACTCGGCCCGGAACTGGCGGACATGACGCTGTTGTAATAAAATTGCCTTGACCATTGCTGCACTGCACGAAAAACTCCGCTCGACAACAAAACGGGGGTTTTCATGGCTGACATGCTGACATTGGCGGGACGCCCGCGCCGCGGCTTGCGCGGGCTGCTGTTGCTGGGCGCGGCACTCGCCGCGACGCCGGCGCTGGCGCAGGAGGCCAGCGCCACTGCAGACACCGCGACCGTCGATGCCGGCGAGATCATCGTCACCGCCGAACGCCGCTCCGAAAGCCTCGACAAGGTGCCGCTGGCGATCACCGCGCTGGGCGATGCCAAGCTGAACCAGCTGCAGGTGCAGAGCTTCAACGATTTCGCCAAATTCCTGCCGTCGGTTACCTTCCAGACCGCCGGGCCGGGCTTTGCCCAGATCTATTTCCGCGGCGTTGCTTCGGGCGGCGACGGCAACCATTCCGGGCCGCTGCCGTCGGTTGGCGTCTATCTCGACGAACAGCCGATCACCACCATCGGCGGCACGCTCGACCTGCACATCTACGACATCGCCCGCATCGAGGCGCTGGCCGGGCCGCAGGGCACGCTTTACGGCGCGTCGAGCCAGGCCGGCACCATCCGCTACATCAGCAACCGCCCGGAATATGGCGAGCTGAAGGGCGGCTACGATCTTGAGTTCAACACCGTTTCCAAGGGCAGCGTCGGCGGGGTCGTCGAAGGCTTCATCAACATCCCGATCGGCGAGAAGGCGGCGCTGCGCGTCGTCGCCTGGTATGATCACGACGCCGGCTATATCGACAATGTCCCCGGCACCCGCACCTATTCGGTGCCGGGCATCACCATCAACAACGCCGCCTTTGCCGGCAAGGACTATAATTACGTCGATACCTGGGGCGGCCGCGCCCAGCTGGCGCTGAAGATCAGCGACGACTGGACGATCACCCCGGCGATCATGGGCCAGCGCCAGAAGGCCAATGGCTTCTTCGGCCAGGACCCCAATGTCGGCGATCTTTCGGTGACGCACTTCGCGCCGGAACGCTCGCTCGATGACTGGTACCAGGCGGCGCTGACCATCGAAGGCAAGATCAGCGATTTCGACATCACCTATACCGGCGCCTATCTGGAGCGGAATCTCGAAACCCAGTCCGATTATTCCGACTACAGCTTCTTCTATGACGCCTTCTACACTTCCTATGTCGATTTCATCCGCAACAATGCCGGCCAGTTCATCGATCCGTCGCAGCGCATCGACGGCTTCGACAAGTTCACCAAGCTGAGCCAGGAACTGCGCATCGCCTCGCCATCCGACAAGCGGCTGCGCTTCATCGCCGGCGCCTTCTACCAGCGCCAGACCCGCGATATCGAACAGCAATATCTGGTGAATGGCCTGGCCACGGCGCTGACCGTCACCAACCGGCCGAACACCTGGTGGCTGACCAAGCAGGACCGTGTCGACAAGGATTATGCCATCTTCGGCCAGGTGGCGTTCGATGTCACCGACCGGCTGACCCTGACCGGCGGCGGCCGCTATTTCTGGTATGACAATTCGCTGATCGGTTTCTTCGGTTTCGGCGGCGGCAACCCGCTGGGGCCGTTGTTCGGCTTTGGCGAAGTGCTGTGCCTGGGGCCGGCAACGACGCAGGGCGCGCCCTGCACCAACCTCGCCGATGTCGGGCCGGGCGGCACGCTAAGTCCCCGCAAGTCGGTGGGCAATGGCTTCACCCACAAATTGAACCTGTCGTGGCAGGCAACCGACGATCTGTTGTTCTACGCGACCTGGTCGCGCGGCTTCCGGCCCGGCGGCATCAACCGCAACGGCACGCTGCCGCCCTATGACGCCGACTTCCTGACCAATTACGAAATCGGCTGGAAAACCGCGTTCTTCGACAAGCGCCTGCGCTTCAACGGCGCGATCTTCCAGCAGGAGTGGAAGGATATCCAGCTGGCCTTCCTCGGCCAGGTCGGCCTCACCGAGATCCAGAACGCCGGCAACGCCCGCATCCGCGGCGTCGAGTTCGACGTGACGGTGGCGCCGGTGCAGGGGCTGACGGTCACGGCATCGGGCACCTATACCGATGCCTTCCTGACCAGCAATTATTGCCGGATCTCGACGCCGCAGAGCAACGCCGCCTGTACGGCGCCGGCGGGGAACTTCATCCGCGCGCCGATCGGCCAGCAATTGCCGGTGACGCCGGAATTCAAGGGCAATCTGATCGGCCGGTATGATTTCGACATCGGCGCCTATCGCAGCTTCTTCCAGACCGCGATCGCCTATGTCGGCCCGCGCTGGGCAGCGCTGCGCACCGACCAGCGCGGCATCCTCGGCCGGATGCCGGAATTCACCACCGTCGATTTCAGCTTCGGCATGCGGCGCGGCGATTTCAGCGCGGAAATCTATCTCAACAATGCGCTCGACGATCGCGGCAATCTGAACCGCTTCGCGCAATGTTCGCCGGGCACCTGCGGCGCGATCACCTACCAGATCGTGACGCAACCGCGGACCTTCGGGGTGAAGTTCGGGCAGCGGTTCTGAGGCCTGGCGGGTACGAAAAAGGGGGCAGCCTTGTAAAGGCTGCCCCCTGATCGTTTTTGGCAAGCAAGGCCGCGGCAAAGCCGCGGCTGACGTCGGACGGGATTGTCGGCGAAGGGCCGCCAACCCGCCGGCCGGCCTCCGGCGAGTCCGGCGGCTTCGCCCGATTGCTGCGCAATCGGCCTCCAGCCGCCGGCCGCCGTTCGGCTTACTTCAGCTCGACAGTCGCGCCGGCTTCTTCCAGCTGCTTCTTGAACTTCTCGGCATCGGCCTTGCTGATGCCTTCCTTGATCGCCTTCGGGGCGCTTTCGACCAGCGTCTTGGCTTCGGTCAGGCCGAGGCCGGTGATGGCGCGGACTTCCTTGATGACGTTGATCTTCTTGCCGCCGTCGCCGGTCAGGATGACGTCGAATTCGGTCTTTTCTTCAACGGCGGCGGCCGGAGCGGCACCAGCGGCCGGGCCGGCGACGGCGACGGCAGCGGCGGCCGAGACGCCCCACTTTTCTTCGAGCATCTTGGCGAGGTCGGCGGCTTCGAGAACGGTGAGCGCCGAAAGCTGTTCGACGATGGAATTGAGGTCAGCCATGTTGGTCTCCTAAGGTCTTGCGATTGCTGCTGCCGGGCGGCAGCGATTGGGTTCAGGCAGCGTCGGCTTCGGCGGGCTTGTCCTTGTCGGCATAGGCCGCAAAGACACGCGCCAGCTTGGCGGCGGGCGCATTGGCCAGCTGGGCCAGCTTGGTCGCCGGGGCGTTGATGACGCCGATGATCTTGGCACGCAGCTCGTCCAGCGACGGCAGTTCGGCGAGCGCCTTGATGCCGTTGATGTCGAGCAGCTGGGCGCCGATGGCACCGCCGACGATTTCGAACTTGTCGGTCGTCTTGGCGAATTCGACCGCGATCTTCGCTGCCGCGACCGGATCGGCCGAGGTGGCGAAAGCGGTCGGCCCGGTCAGCAGATCACCGATCGGCTGATAGGGGGTGCCTTCGAGCGCGATGCGCGCGAGGCGATTCTTGGTCACCTTGAAGCTGGCACCGGCGGCGCGCATCTTGTTGCGCAGGTCGGTGACCTGGGCAACGGTCAACCCGTGGTTGCGGGTGACGACGACGACCGACGTTTCGGCAAGCGTCTTGGCGAGCCCGGAAATCACTTCTGCTTTTTCAGCGCGATCCATGCTCTCTCCTTCCAAATGACGCATGACCCGAGGGTCAGCGCCGGTTGAGCCAATGGCCTGGAGATGAGTCCGGGCCGGTGGCCCGTCCGAAAAGGATCGCCCGGCGAGCGGCACTGCCCTCGCAAGACCCGGGATACCATCGCACGGCGACCCGGTTATCGTTCCTCGTCTCATGCAGGCGATTTCGCCTTAGGCCCTTGCCCTCCCGAAGGATGAGCGCCGGCACCTGCAATCTCGGACGGTGTTCGCCGGCCCCTTCGAGCCGGCAAGTCGGCGGCGCATACACAAAGTCGTGTCGGCGCGAAAGCCTTTTGTGTCGCCCCGCCGCGAACGGCGGGGCGACACGAGTTCAGATGGTGTGGCCGACGGTCGACGTATCGACGCGGATGCCGGCGCCCATCGTCGAGCTGATGGCGACCTTCTGGAGGTACTTGCCCTTGGCACCCGACGGCTTGGCCTTGACCAGCGCATCGAGCAGCGCGTCGAAATTGGCGCGCAGGTCCTCGGCCGGGAAGCTGGCCTTGCCGAGCATGCCGTGGATGATGCCGGCCTTTTCGACGCGATATTCGACCTGACCGCCCTTGGCGGCCTTGACCGCTTCACCGACGTTCATGGTGACGGTGCCGAGCTTCGGGTTCGGCATCAGGCCCTTGGGACCCAGCACCTTGCCGAGGCGGCCGACGAGACCCATCATGTCCGGCGTCGCGATGCAGCGATCGAAATCGATGGTGCCGCCCTGGACGATTTCGAGCAGGTCTTCGGCGCCGACGACATCAGCGCCAGCGGCGCGCGCTTCATCGGCCTTGGGGCCGCGGGCGAACACGCCGACGCGGACCGTCTTGCCGGTGCCCTTGGGCAGGGTGACGACGCCGCGGACCATCTGGTCGGCGTGGCGCGGATCGACGTTCAAATTGATCGCGACCTCGATGGTTTCGTCGAACTTGGCGGTGGCCAGGTTCTTCACCATCTCGATGGCGGTATCGAGGGCATAGAGCGCCTCGGGGTTGACGGCGGCGGCGAGCGCCTTGGCTTTCTTGGTCTGTGCCATTGGATCAGCCCTCCACGACTTCGAGGCCCATGGCGCGGGCACTGCCTTCGATGGTCTTCATCGCCATTTCGATCGAATTGGCGTTCAGATCCGGCATCTTCGCTTCGGCGATCGCCTTGATCTGGGTCTTGGTCAGCTTGCCGGCCGGCGCGCCCTTGCCCGGCGTGGTGCCGCCCGACTTCAGGCCGGCGGCTTCCTTGATCAGGAACGAGGCCGGCGGCGTCTTGGTGATGAAGCTGAACGAGCGATCGGCATAGACGGTGATGACCGTCGGGATCGGCGTGCCCTTGACCAGGCTTTCGGTCTTGGCGTTGAAGGCCTTGCAGAATTCCATGATGTTGACGCCGCGCTGACCGAGTGCGGGACCGATCGGCGGGCTGGGGTTGGCGCTGCCGGCTTTCACCTGCAGCTTGATATAGCCGGTAATCTTCTTTGCCATGATGGCTCTCCTGTTGTGGTGCGAACGGCCGCGAAGCCTCCCACGGTGAAAGTCGAAAAGCGGAAGTCTTTACTTCTGCTTTTCGACTTGATCGAAGCCGAGTTCGACGGGCGTTGCCCGGCCGAAGATCGACACCGAAACCTTGACGCGGCCATGGTCGAAGTCGATTTCCTCGACCAGGCCGTTGAAACTGGCGAACGGGCCGTCGAGGACGCGAACCTGGTCGCCGATCTCGAAATTGGCCTTGCGCTTGATCTTGGCCGCAGGAGTCTCCTCGACCTTGGTGTTGAGCATCCGCGAGGCTTCGGCCTCGCTGATCGGCTGCGGCTTGTTCTGCTGGCCGAGGAAGCCGGTGACCTTCGGCGTGTTCTTGACGAGGTGATAGACGTCGTCGGTCATCTCGAGCTTGGCGAGCACATAGCCGGGCATCGACTTGCGCTCGACCTGGCGCTTCTTGCCCTTGAACACTTCGGTGACGGTCTCGGCCGGCACCGCGACTTCGTCGATGAAGGCATCGAGGCCCATGCGCGTTGCTTCCGACAGGATCGCCTCGCGAACCTTGTTCTCGAAACCCGAATAGGCGTGGATGATGTACCAGCGTGCCATGGCTTACTGCCCCGCCAGGCTGAGCAGGAAGCGGACGATGCGGCCGAGCACCTGATCGACGCCGAGGAAGAACACCGCCAGCACCGTCGTCATGATCAGCACCATCACCGTCATGCGGACGGTTTCGGCCGACGTCGGCCAGGCGACGCGCGCCGTTTCGGCACGCACCTGGTTGACGAACTCGCCGGGGGTGACCCGGGGTTTCTTCGGCTCGGCCTTGGCGGGCGCCGCGCCTTTCAGTGTTGCCATCGAATCAGTCGCTCTTCGTCAACGCGTTTGCACAAACACCAAGAACCGGCGCCTGCCTCGAAAAAGGCCGACCGCCGGTCCATCACCTGCCCGCTGCCGGGCGTATCCTACCTGGTCGCCGGTCGGCGCTTTTGCAAGCGCGACTGGCAGGAGTGGAGGGGCTCGAACCCCCGGCCCTCGGTTTTGGAGACCGATGCTCTACCAGCTGAGCTACACTCCTAGGGTCGGATGTCGGCCTATAGTGACGGCGCCGATGCCGTGCAAGCGCAAAGCCCGCGGCGCCAGGACCGCCGCCTCGCCGCCCCTGAGACCTTTGGCATTTGACCCGATGCGGGAAATTACTACCATCGGGTAGCAGGCTGCAACGACAGCCGATTGGGGAAGCCGAGATGATCCAGCCAGCCGAAGTCGTGCTCACCGCCACCGAACGCGTCACCCTGGGCGTGCCGGCCGCCGCCGCCGTCGCCGCCGAGGCCGAACGCCTGGGCGCCAAGCGCGTCTTCCTGCTGGTCAGCCGCTTCCTCGCCGAAAACACCGACGAGATCCGCCGCATCGAGGCAGCGCTCGGCGCTGCCCACGCCGCCACCCATCACGGCATCCGCCCGAATGCGCCGCGCAGCGACGTGCTCGCCGCCACCGCGGCGGCACGCGCCGCCGGCGCCGATCTTGTTGTCACCATCGGTGGCGGCTCGGTCACCGACGCCGGCAAGATCGTCACCATGTGCCTGAAGCACGATGTCACGACCATCGAGGGCTTCGACGCCTTCCGCACCTATGTCGAGGCCGATGGCACCGTCATCTCCCCGGTCTTCGACGGCCCCGATGTGCGCTGCATCTGCGTGCCGACCACGCTTTCCGGCGGCGAATTCAACCCGCTGTCCGGCGCCACCGACGAGCGCATCAAGCTGAAGCAGGGCTATTCGACCCGCGGCATGGTGCCGGTCACCGTCGTCCTCGATCCCGCCATCACCGTCCACACCCCGGAATGGTTGTGGCTGTCCACCGGCGTGCGTGCCGTCGACCATGCCGCCGAGACGCTGGGATCGCTGCAATCCAATGATTATTGCGACGGCATCGCCGATTCGGCGCTGCGCCTGCTCGCCGAAGGCCTGCCGCGGGTGAAGGCCGACCCCACCGACCTCGACGCCCGGCTGAAGTGCCAGATCGGCGCCTGGCAATCGATGCTGCCGATCGTCGGCGGCGTGCCGATGGGCGCCAGCCACGCCATCGGCCATGTGCTGGGCGGCACCTGCGACGTGCCGCACGGCCATACCAGCTGCGTCATGTCCCCCTTCGTCCAGGCCTGGAACGCCAGCGTCAACGGCCATCGCCAGGTCCGCATCAGCGCCTGCCTCGGCGATGCGACCCAGCCGGCATCCGTCCTGCTCGACCGGCTGATCCGCGGGCTCGGCATGCCGCGCTCGCTCGCCGAAGTCGGGGTTTCCGAAAACCAGCTGCCGCTGATCGCCGAATATACGCTGGAGGATTTCTGGGGCCGCACCAACCCGCGCCCGATCGCCACCGCCGAGGATGTGATGACCATCCTGCGCACGGCGCTTGTCTGAACCGCCATGCCCGCCCTATGCCGGTGGCATGACCGGACCCCGGACCCCGACCCATGCCTGAACCACAGGCCGCTACCCGCAAGCCGACCCAGTTGAAGACCGAGGTCGCCGCCTACAAGCGCCGGCGCATCATCGAGGAAGCCAGCCACCTGTTCTTCGCGCACGGCTATGAAGCAACGACGCTCGATGCCGTCGCCGAACAGCTGCACGTCACCAAGCCGTTCATCTATTCCTACTACCGCAACAAGTCGGAGCTGCTCTCCGAAATCTGCCAGACCGGCATCCAGCTGTCGCTTACCGCGCTCGACGAGGCGCTGGCCACCGAGGGCAGCGCCGCCGAACGGCTGAAGCTGGTCGTCGATCGCGTCGCCCATATCATCATCGCCAACCAGCGCTACATCAGTGTCTACCAGCGCGAGGAAAAGAGCCTCGACCCCGACGATGCCCGCCGCATCCGCGAGCTGCGCCACCGCTTCGACAGCCAGCTCGCCGCGCTGCTCGCCCAGGGCAAGGCCGCCGGCGAATTCGAGTTCGAGGACGCCTCGCGCACCGCCATCTGGGTATCGGGCGTGCTGTCCTGGATCGCCAACTGGTACCATGACGGCGGCCGCTGGTCGGCGACCGAGGTCGTGATGGACTGCATCACCGTGGTGATGAAGATCGTCGCCCGGCGGCGGTGAGAAGACAGTTTTGCCTCCGGCGGCGTTTTTTTGCCTCCGGCGGCTGGGGCCGTGGGCCCCAGACCCCATTTTGTTGGTCGCAGCTTGACCGCGGAGGTCCGGCATCGCTGCAATTCTGTTGCCCGGTCGGCGCGGCTCCCCTAGTTTCTCCTGACAAGTAGAGAATTCTACGCAAGCGTCGGGGAGGTGGCCCATGGCCAGTGAAGCAGCAGCCGGTCACAGCGACCCCCGGGTGCCCGACCGCCGCCGCTGCGTGCTGCGCTACCTGATCGACGACTGGGCCGAAAAGCGCCCCGACGCGCCCTATGTGCTGTTCGAGGACGGCAGCGCCTGGAGCTTCGCCGAACTGCGCCAGCGGGTGATCGCGGTCGCCGCCGGGCTGCAACGGCTCGGCGTCGCCCAGGGCGATCATGTCGCGGTCTGGCTGCCCGGCGGCCGCGAAGGGCTGCTCGCCTTCTACGCCATCAACTATCTCGGCGCCGTCTTCGTCTCGTTCAACACCGCCTATCGCGGCAATCTGCTCGAACATGTGCTGGCCAACAGCGATGCCCGGCTGCTCATTGCCCATGCCGGCCTGCTCGACCGGCTGGCGGACGTCGATGCCGCCGCCATCACCACCGTCGCGGTGGTGGGAGACGGCGCTGCGCCCGTCCGCTTCCAGAGCCTCAACTTCGCCGATCTCTCCGGCAGCGAAGCCGATCTCGCGCCGCTGGCGCGGCCGATCGAGCCCTGGGACAACCAGTCGATCATCTACACCTCGGGCACCACCGGGCCATCGAAGGGCGTGCTGTCGTCCTACCTCCACCTCTACACCAATGCCGGGCCGGACAGCTGGCCGTTCATCACCGGCGAGGACCGCTTCCTCGTCAACATGCCGATCTACCATATCGGCGGCAGCGGCATCCCCTTCGTCATGCTGGCGCGCGGCGGCTCGATCGCGCTGATGGAGAATTTCTCCACCGACCGTTTCTGGGATTTCGTCCGCGCCACCGACTGCACGGCGATGTTCCTGCTCGGCGTCATGGCGACCTTCCTGATGAAGGCGCCGCCCAGCCCCCGCGACCGCGAGCACAAGATCCGCGCGGCCTTCATGGTACCGCTGACCGACATCGCCGGCCCGTTCCACGCGCGCTTCGGCATCGACATCTACACCATCTTCAACATGACCGAGATCTCCTCGCCGATCGTTTCCGAAGCGAATCCGACCCGGCCCGGCACCTGCGGCACCGTCCGCCCCGGCGCCGAAGTCCGCTTGGTCGATGCCAACGACTGCGAAGTGCCCATCGGCACGGTCGGCGAAATGCTGGTCCGCACCGACCGGCCGTTCGCCATGAACAGCGGCTATCACAAGAACCCCGAAGCCACGGCGCGGGCCTGGCGCAACGGCTGGTTCCACACCGGCGACGCCTTCCGCCGCGATGCCGACGGCTATTATTATTTCGTCGACCGGGTGAAGGACGCGATCCGCCGCCGCGGCGAGAATATCAGCAGTTTCGAGGTCGAAACCGATATCGTCGCCCACCCCCATGTCCGCGAGGCCGCGGTGATCGGCGTGCCGTCAGAATTTTCCGAGGACGATGTCATGGCCGTCATCGCCCCCGTCCCCGGCGCCACGATCGACTGCGCCGAACTCATCGCCTTTCTCGAACCGCGGATGAGCTATTTCATGATCCCGCGCTACATCCGCATCCTTGACGAGCTGCCCAAGACGGCATCGGCCAAGGTGCAGAAGGCCGGGCTGCGCGCCGAGGGGGTGACCCACGACACCTGGGACCGCGACAAGGCAGGAATCCGGGTGAAGCGCGAAAAGCTCTAGCGGGCCTTCACCAGGCCGCCGGCAGTTCCGTCAGGCCGCGGAACAGCAGCCCCGGGCGCCACGCCGGCACCGGCGGGTTGGCGACGATGCCGGGCAGGCGCCGCGCCAGCGTCTCGAAGGCGATTTCGCCTTCCAGCCGCGCCAGCTGCGCGCCGACGCAGAAATGGATGCCGCCGCCGAAGCTGAGATGACGGCTCGAATCGGCGCGTTCGATGTCGAAGCGGTCGGGCTGGTCGAAGGCGGCCGGATCATGGTTGCCGGCGCCGAGCAGGCACAGCACGCGCTGCCCGGCGGCCACCGGCGTGCCGGCGATGTCGGCATCGACAAGCGCGGTGCGATAGGTGGCGATCAGCGAGCTTTCGTGGCGCAGCACCTCGTCGCTCGCCGTGCGGGCAAGCTCGGGGGTGGCGACGAGCCTGGCCCACTCCGCCGGGTTGCGGCCGAAGGTCAGCAGGCCGTTGCCGATCATGTGCGCCGTGGTTTCGAAGCCGGCGCCGAACAGGCCGATGGCGACGGTGACCATCTCGCTGTCGCTCAGCTGCGAATTGCCTTCGCGGGCGTTGACGAGATCGGTGGCGAGATCGTCGCGCGGGTGGGCGCGGCGGCGGGCGAAGACGCCGGCGAAAAAGTCTTCCATGAAGACCATCTGGCGGTCGGCGCGGGCGAGGATGTCGGCCGGCAGCGCCTCCATGCCGAAGACCAGAAAGGCTTCGGCGATGGCCTGGTTCAGCTGCTGGAGTACGCTTTCCGGCGCTTCCTCGTCGTCGAGGCCGAGCATGTCGCACATGACGCGGGTGGGCAGGCGATAGGCGAAATCATGGATGACATCCATGTGGCCGCGCGGCTCCAGATCGTCGATCAGCGTGTCGCAGATTTCCTGGATGCGCGGCCGCATGGCGGCGACACGGCGGGCGGTGAGCGCCTGCGTCACCAGCCCGCGCAGCCGCGTGTGGCGTGGCGGATCCTGGAAGACGAAGATTTCCGACAGCCAACGGTAGGAGGGGTGGCTGAGCACATCGAAATCGGGGCCGTAGAACAGCTGGATGTTGCGGACGAAGTCGCCCTGGCCGAAGCGAGCGCGGTCCATGATGACGGCGCGGACATCGTCGTAGCGGGTGGCGACCCAATAGCCGTGTTCGGTCCAGTGGACAGGGTCCTGGGCGCGCAGCGAGGCGAAGACCGGATAGGGATCGGTGATCAGCGCCGGATCGGCGGGATCGAAGGAGAAGCGTGCGGCCATTTTCTGCCTCCGGCGGCTGGGGCCGTGGGCCCCGGACCCCATCTTGTTCGCGCTCCCTCCAGCGGTGAACTGAGCGCAAAAGAACGAAATGGGGTCTGGGGCCTGAGGCCCCAGCCGCCGGAGGCCTAAACTAGCTTCAGAAATTGAACCCCAACGTCGCCCCGAACGTCCGCGGCGGCGCCAGCGAGCCGACGCGGACGCTGTTGAACAGCGGCGCGGTGATGATGTTGTTCGAGATGATGAAGGCATTGCCGATGTTGCGGCCCCAGAGATCGATCGACCAGCGGTCGTCCTTGGTGGTGAAGCGCAGCCCGGCGTTGACCGTCGTCGCCGTCGGCTGGACGGCGTCATTGTTGTTGAATTCGGTGAAGAACACCTTGCCCTGCACATTGACATCGGCACGCAGGTTGAGCGTGCCGGCGTCGCCAACCGGGATATCGTAATTGCCGGCGAAACGCAGCGAGAAGGGCGGCGCGTTCGACAGGCGATTGCCCGAGAGATCGACCTGGGCGAAGCCCTGACGATAGTCGCCCGAGACGAATTCGGTGTAGCGCGCGTCGAGCCAGGTCGCGAACATCTCCAGCGTCAGCTCCGGCGTCGGCCGGGCGCGCAGTTCCAGTTCCATGCCATAGTTGCGCGCCGAAGCGGCGTTGACGGTGGTCACGACGCTGTTGGCGCCGACGAAGCCGACCTGCAGGTCGCTATAGTCGATGTAGAAGCCGGCGAGGCTGGCCGAGAGGCGATTGTCGAAGGCGTTGGTCTTGACGCCGGCTTCGAAGCCCCAGGCATATTCGGGGTTGATGACGTCATTCTGCGAGCCGACGTTGATGACGCCCGATTTGAAGCCGCGGGTGACGGTGGCGTAGAGCAGCGTCTGGTCGCTGGCCTGATAGTTGATGCCGAAGGTCGGCGTCACCGCGCCCCAGCCGCGTTCCTTGTTGGTGGAAACCTGGCCGAGGAAATCGAAGGTGCCGACGCCGCGGCGCTTTTCATAGCTGTAGCGCACGCCGGCGGTCAGCTTCAGCTTGTCGGTGACGGCATAGCTGGCCTGGCCATAGACGCCATAGGCGTCGATGAAGACATTGCCCTGCTGATGGTAATTCTGGTTGTCGAAGGTGTTCGCCGGCAGGCCGAACAGGATGCCGAGGTTGACCAGCGGCACGCGGACGCTGCCGAACAGCTTTTCGTTGAAATAGGTGGCGCCGAACAGCAGGTCCCATTTGTCCGACTTCCAGGTGCCGATGAACTCCTGGCTGAAAGTGGTGCTCTTCTCGTCATAATTGTTCTGGCCGAACATCCAGACGTTGGAGGCATCGAGATCGGTGCGGTTGAAGCGGGTGAACTCGCGATAGGCGGTGATCGACTTGATGTTGAGATCGCCGGGGTGCCATTCGATGGTGCCGGTCAGCGCGAAGCCATCGCGGCGGTTGAGCGGCTCCTGATCCGAAACGATGTCACGGAAATTGACCGGAACGCCAAGGCGCTGCGAGCGGGTGATGATGGTTTCACCGCCGAGGATGCTGCCCAGGGCGTTCTCCGGCGCAACGGTCGGGCCGAAATAATGGAAGGCGTAATTGTTGTCGTCTTCCTTGAAATATTCGCCCGACAGCAGGATGTCGAGATCACCGCCCGGCGCGATCAGCACGCTGGCGCGCAGCGCATAGGCATCGCGATTGTCGATGTCGTTGCCGGTGGTCTGGTTCTGGCCATAGCCGTCGCGGCGGTCATATTTGCCGGCGAGGCGGGCCATGACCTTGTCCCCCGCGAGTGGCCCGCTGATCGCGCCTTCGACCATCACGGCATTGTAATTGCCATAGGTGGCGCGCAGGTAACCGCTGAACTCCTCGGTCGGGCGGCGGGTGATCAGGTTGATGGCGCCGGCGGTGGCACCGCGGCCATAGAGCGTGCCCTGCGGCCCGCGCAGCACCTCGACCCGGGCGATGTCGTAGAAGCCGGAAAGCTGCGCCGCCGGCCGCGCGATGGCGGCGCTGTCCTGCAGGAAGGCAACCGCGCCATCGGCGCCGAGATCGATGCTGGTCAGACCGATGCCGCGGATGAAGGCGCGGTTCACGCCGAACTGGTCGCCGATCGAAAGATTGGGGATGGCGGCGGCGAGCGAGCGGATCTCGGTGACCTTGCCGGCGCCGAGCGCGTCCTCGCCGATGGCCGAGACCGAAGCGCCGATCTTCGACAGCGATTCGGAACTGCGCGTCGCGGTGACGATGATCTCGCCAACGCCGGCGGTCTCCTCCGCGGCAGCCGTCGCGGTCTGGGCGAGCGCCGGCGCCGCGAATGCCAGCAACGAACTTCCGATAAGCAGCGCCGTCACGCGCCGGGCTCCCGAAACCGCGCCAGCGGCGCCCTCAAGCCGATTGTCCCGCATCCTAGCCCCCAAGAAACGCTGGTGATGTTTTATCTACCGTTGCGTAGCTATGCCTTGTTCAGAGTCAGAAGCAATAGACAAACCGTACCGCCGGCGCCGCGCCGCCAACGGCGCTCCGGCTGTGACATTTTTGCCGGCGCAGTGGCAGCTATCTTGCTGCGATGCAGCAGAAACTGCCACGGCAGCTCGGGTCCGACCGACGGGGCTTGACGCCTTCGGCATTGGTTGTAACTACTCGCAAGTAGATTTAATCAGATGCGGGTTGGAGCGAGAGGGCACCATGGATCGCTTCACAGTCGGCGCCGCCCGCGTGCATCGCATCGAGGAATGGGCCGGGCCCTTCCTGACCCCGGAACTGCTGTTCGCCGGCTTCGACGCCGATCGCTATGCCGAAACCCGCGATGCCATCGATGCCGCCTATCTCGATCACGCCACCGGCGCGATCGCTGCCCGCATCCAGAGCTGGGTGATCGAGGCCGATGGCCGCACCATCCTGTTCGATACCGGCTGCGGCAATGGCAAGAGCCGGCCGGGCATCCCGGTCTTCGACCATCTCGAGACCGACTTTCTCGCTCGCCTCGCCGCCGCCGGCTTCGCGCCCGAGGACATCGATCTCGTCGTCTGCTCGCACCTGCACGTCGATCATGTCGGCTGGAACACCATCAAGGTCGGTGACGATTGGCGGCCGACCTTCCCGCGGGCGCGCTATCTGTTTCCCGAGGCCGATGTCGAATATTGGGATCCGGCCAACCGCAGCCGCTTTCCGGACATGGTCGGCGAAGCCGTCAACCAGGGCTTTTTCGACGACAGCGTGCGGCCGATCCTTGCCGCCGGCCGCGCCGACATCGTCCGCGGCAGCCTCGATATCGCCGATGGCATACGGCTCGATCCCAACCCCGGCCATACCCCCGGCTGCCAGACGCTGACACTGACCAGCGGCGGCGAGAGTGCGATGTTCGTCGGCGACGTGCTCCACCACCCGCTGCAGATCCTCAACCCGGACTGGAACAGCATCTTCTGCGAGGATGCGGCCGGCGCCCGCGCCGCGCGCCGCGGCGTGCTCGACCGCGCCGCCGGCAGTGAAGCCATATTGGTGCCGGCGCATTTCGCCGGCGATCATGTCGTCCGCATCGGCCGCGACGGCGACGATTTCCGACAGCTGCCGGCCTTCTGACGCCGCCGCAGCCCCGTTCCTCCGACATTTCTGGACCCTGCCCGTGACCGACAGCGACTTCGATCTCCGCCCGCTCGCCGCAGATCCGGCGCGGCTGCGCGCCGCGCTCGACGCTGCCGATCCGGCGACGCTGATGCTGGTGCTGGTGACGCTGACCGGCGACGCCGCCTGGCTCGACCGGGCGCGGCCGCACATCATCGGGCCATCGAGCTATCAGGAGACGATGCCCGAGGCATTGCGCGCCGAAATCCGCGCCGCGCTGTTCGACGTGCTGATCGATTTTGCCGAAAATCCCCGGCCGCTGCCGGCGATTCCGGACGGGCCCCTGCTGGTCAACATGCTCTCGACCGCCGCCGGCACGCCGGTACCCGATGATTATGTCGCGATGATGCAGGAGGATCTCCGTCCCGCCGCCATCGATCCGCGCGGCATGGTCTGGCGGCAGCTGCCCGATCCGGCGCGGCTGGCGGCCTTCCATGTCGTCATCATCGGTGCCGGCGTCTCCGGCCTGTGCGCCGCCATCCGCCTGCAACAGGCCGGCATCCCCTTCACCATCCTCGAAAAGAACCCGACTGTCGGCGGCACCTGGTTCGAGAACCGCTATCCCGGCTGCGGCGTCGACACGCCCAACCACTTCTATTCCTACAGTTTCGAACCCAATCATGACTGGTCGCACTATTTCGCCAAGCGCGACGAGCTGTGGAATTATCTCGAAACCGTCGCCGATCGCCACGATCTGCGCCGCCGTACCCGCTTCGGCACCGAAGTCGCCGAATGCCGCTTCGACGATGCCAGCCAGCGCTGGACGGTGACGGCACGCGGCCCCGACGGCGATTTCACGCTCGAAGCCAATGCCATCATCTCGGCCGTCGGCATTCTCAACCGTCCCAAGCTGCCCGACATCCCGGGCCGGGAGAGCTTCGCCGGCCCCGCCATCCACACCGGCGCCTGGGACGAAGGCTTTGACTGGCGCGGCAAGCGCGTCGCCATGATCGGCACCGGCGCCTCGGGCCACCAGGCCGGGCCGGCGATGCAGCCGGAGGCCGCGCGCCTCACCATCTTCCAGCGCTCGCCGCACTGGGTGGTGCCCAATCCCAATTATTTCGGCGAAGTCGCCGACGGCAAGAAATGGGTGCTCGCCCATGTGCCGCATTATGCCCGCTGGTACCGGTTCCAGCTGTTCTGGGCCTTTGCCGATGGCCTGCACCCGGCGCTGAAGATCGATCCCGACTGGGAGGACCCGGCGCATTCGATCAACCAACAGAACCACCGCCACCGGCTGTTCATGGAGCGCCACATGCGCCGCGAGCTGGGCGAGGATTCGCCGCTGCTGGCCAAGGTGACGCCGGATTACCCGCCCTATGGCAAGCGCATCCTGATCGACAACGACTGGTTCAAGATGCTGCAGGCGCCCAATGTCGACCTGGTGACCGACGGCATCGACCGCATCGTTCCCGAAGGCATCGTCACCGTGGATGGCACGCTGTGGCCGGCCGATGCCATCGTGTTCGCGACCGGCTTCCAGGCCAGCAAGATGCTCGCCCCGATGCGCATCATCGGCAGTGGTGGCACCGATATCCACGCCGTCTGGAAGCCCGACGACGCCACCGCCTATCTCGGCACCACCATGCCGGGCTTTCCGAATTTCTTCATGACGATGGGCCCCAACACCGGGCTGGCGCATGGCGGCAACGTCATCTTCATGACCGAATGCCAGGTGCGCTACATATTGATGGCGCTGCGCGAGCTGATCGAAGGCGGGCATGACAGCCTCGACGTCAGGCCCGCCGTGCATGACGCCTATGTCGCCGAGGTCGATCGGCTGCATTCGGGCATGGTCTGGTCGCATGGCGGGGTCAGCAACTGGTATCGCAATCCGGCCGGTCGGGTGTTCGCGGTGCTGCCCTACCGCCTGGTCGATTACTGGCGGATGACCTCGCATTTCGAACCCGCCGACTATAGCTTCGCCGGATGAAGGTCATCGCCGCCGATCGTCTCGACAGTCTCGCCGATTATCGCGAGGTCGAGCGGCCCTTGCCCGAGCCCGGCCCGGGGCAGGTGCGCATCGCCGTGCGCGCGGTCGGGATCGGCTATGTCGATGCGCTGGTCGCGCTCGGCCGCTATCAGGTCAAGCCGCCGCTGCCGCATGTTCCGGGCAGCGAGATCGCCGGACTCGTCGATGCGGTCGGCGCCGAGGTTGCCGGCTGGGCGCCGGGCGACCGCGTGCTGGCGATGACCGTCGGCGGCTTTGCCGAACAGGTGCTGGCGCCCGCTGCCGCCTGCCGCCGCCTGCCCGACGCGGTCGATTTCGCTGCCGGCGCGGCGCTGCCGCTCAATTATCTGACCGCACTGCACGGCCTGGCCGATCGCGGCGGGCTGAAGCCCGGCGCAACGTTGCTGGTGCTGGGCGCCGCCGGCGGTGTCGGCACGGCCGCCATCGATGTCGGCCGGGCGCTCAGCGCGCGCGTCATCGCCGCGGCCTCCACGCCCGAAAAGCGCGCCTTTGTCGCGGCGCGCGGCGCCGATGCGGTGCTCGATACCGAACCCGCCGGCTGGCGCGACCGGCTGAAGGCGGCACTGGCGGGGGCACCGCTCGACTTGGTGTTCGATCCGGTCTGCGGGCCCCTGTTCGAACCGGCGTTCCGCTCGCTCGGCTGGGGCGGCCGGCATCTTGTTATCGGCTTCGTCGGCGGGCCGATCCCGGCGCTGCCCGCCAATCTGCCGCTGATGAAGGGCGCCGCACTGACCGGTGTCGATGTGCGGCAGTTCCAGCTGTTCGAACCGGCCGCCGCCGCCGCCCATCTCGACACGCTGCTCGCCTGGCTGGCGGCCGGACGGATCGACCCGGCGGTCGGGCCGCGCTTTGCCTGGGCCGATCATGCCGCGGCGCTGGAAGCCGCTTTCGCCGGCCGCTCGCTCGGCAAGCCGGTGCTGATCGTCGGGTGAGAGGTTGCCGGGTGATGGCGCCCGCCTCGCGTTGACCGGGCGGCAATGGCTGTGGCATTGCCCGCCCGTGTCGGCTGCCGCCGCGGGTATAGCTCAATGGTAGAGCACTAGCCTTCCAAGCTTGTGATGCGGGTTCGATCCCCGCTACCCGCTCCAGCCGCGATTTGGCGCTTAACCGCCCTCCCCCAGCGCCGTTCCACCCAAGGCCAGGGTGACAGACGAACAGGGAGACGGCGGGAATGACGGTGCAGGGCAAGCGCATGGTCGGCGCGAGCGACATTGCAGCGGGCGGCGCGCCCGGCGGCCCGGCGGCAGACAGTGGCGAAGCAGCCCGCGGGCTGGCCTGGTTCGATCATATCCGCAGCCTCGCCGTCGATCACCGCCTGACGATCGATCCCGATTGCTATGAACTGCTGTGGCGCTACGTCCGCGACGAGGATCATGGCCTCAGCCTGGCGGTTGACACCGCGATCGCGCTCGGCAGTTTCGACGGCGAGACCATCACCCGGCTGCGCCACGAACATGGCGGCGACCGTCGCGGCGAGGTCAACGCCCTCGTCGCCGCGGCGCGCAACCAGGCCGATGGGCTGACCCGGCGCATCGAGGCCGGGCGATCCGACCTTGCCGATTATGGCCGCGCCATCGCCGACGGCGGCGCCCGCCTCGAGACCCCGCTCGACGCCGCCGCACTGGCCGGGCTGCTCGGCGATCTCGGCAGCGCGACCGCGACCATGCAGGCCGCCAATGCCCGGCTGGAAAGCGAGCTCGCCGCCGCCGCCACCGAAGCCCGCGCGCTGGCGGCGCAGCTGGGCAAGGCCGAACGTGCCGCCATCACCGATCCGCTGACCGGCGTGCTCAACCGCCGCGGCACCTTCGCGGCGCTCGGGACGGCGCAGACGACAGCGCGGGCGGCGGGCGACGAACTTGCCGTCGCCATGGTCGACATCGATCATTTCAAGCGCTTCAACGACCGCTTCGGCCATGCCCTGGGCGACGAGGTGCTGCGCTTCGTCTCCAGCCGGCTGGCGGACTGCGTGGCACCGCTGGGCGGCATCGTCGGCCGGCTGGGCGGCGAGGAATTCATCGCGCTGCTGCCCGGCCATGATGCCACCGCCGGTGCCATGGTGATCGACAGGGTGCGGGCGCAGCTGGCCGGGCAGATCCTGCGCAACGCCGCCGATGGATCGTCGATGGGACGGGTCAGCTTTTCCGCCGGAATCGCCGCCGACAATGGCGCGGAGGATGGCGACGCGCTGGTCGCACGCGCCGACCGGGCGCTCTATACGGCCAAGCGCATGGGCCGCGACCGGGTGGTGCCGGACCGTGGCTGAGCAGCGACGGCGGCAATCGCCGACAAACAATTGACTCAGCCGCCGGCATTCGCCACTAGGCCCCCTCTTCGCGCGCCGAACTCTTCGGATGCACCGAGCGTGTGGAGGGGTGGCCGAGCGGTCAATGGCAGCAGACTGTAAATCTGCCGGGTTTTCCCTACGTTGGTTCAAATCCAACCCCCTCCACCAATCGCCGCGCGCCGCGCAGGTACCGACTCTCCCGCTGAACCGCTCCGCCACGGCAGCGTCGCCTGCGCCGAGACGGCATCACCGTCGCCAGAGACATTCCAGCCGCTGCCTTTCCATCGCTCGGCTTGGCCGGTAAGCAGCGCCATGGGCCGCAGACCACTTCCAAAGAACCACGCCGGGCAGAAGAGCCCCTACCCCCGCCTTTATGGCCGCCACGCCGTGTTCGCGGCGCTCGACAATCCGGCGCGGGTGTTCCGCAAGCTGCATTTGACGCCGGCGACCGCCAAGACGCTCGATCTGCCCAAGGGCATCAACGTCCAGTACGGCGACGATCACGACCTCGGCCGGCTGGTGCCGGCCGATGCGCCGCACCAGGGCTATGTCCTCGAAGTCGAACCGCTGGAGCCGGCCTGGCTCGGCGATATTCTCGCCGAAGGCGAAGCCGATGGCGACAACCGGCCGATCCTGGTGCTCGACCAGGTCACCGATCCGCACAATGTCGGCGCCATCATCCGCTCCGCCGTCGCCTTCAACGCCCGGGCGCTGGTGACGCAGGACCGCCACAGCCCCGGCGAATCGGGGGCGCTGGCCCGCGCCGCCTCGGGTGGGCTGGAGGTGCTGCCGTGGTGCCGCGTCGTCAATCTCGCCCGTGCGCTCGCCGAGATCGGCGAAGCCGGCTTCTGGCGCATCGGCCTCGACGGCGAAGCGACCACCGACCTCGAAACCGCGATGTCGGGCACCCGCCCCTGCCTGATCCTCGGTGCCGAAGGCGAAGGCATGCGGCCGCTGACCCGGGAGAATTGCGACCAGCTGGCGAAGCTGCCGATGTCGGGGGCGATGGAGAGCCTGAACGTCTCCAACGCCGCGGCGATCGCGCTTTATGCGGCGGTGCGGCGGGGGTTGTAAAAAGGTGGCCTCCGGCGGCTGGGGCCGTGGGCCCCAGACCCCATTTTGCGGGGCAGCGCTGCATTTGGAGGCATGAGGACTGAAACAAGTGGGGGTCTGGGGCCTCAGGCCCCAGCCGCCGGAGGCAAGATGCACGTTCTTCTGACAGGTTCCTCTGGCTGGCTCGGCCGCTACCTGGCGCCAAGGCTACGGGCGGCCGGTCACACGGTCACCGGGCTCGATGTGGCGCCGGGCACGGAGACCCGGATCATCGGCTCCGTCGCCGATCGCGCGGTGGTCGATAGCGCCTTTGCGCATGGGGTCGAGGCGGTGATCCACGCCGCGGCGCTGCACAAGCCCGACATCGCCCGCCATGGCCCCCAGGCCTTCATCGATGTGAACGTCGCCGGCACATTGAACCTGCTGGAGGCGGCGCGGGCGGCGGGGCATGATCGCTTCGTCTTCACCTCGACGACGTCGCTGATGATCGATGCCGGCATCCGCGCCGATGCGGGCGACGCCGCGGTCTGGCTCGACGAGCGCCACGGCCCGCTGGCCCCGCGCAACATCTATGGCGTCACCAAATTGGCCGCCGAGGGGCTGTGCCGGCTGTATGCGGCGGATCATGGCATGGGGGTGGTCGTGCTGCGCACCGGGCGGTTCTTCCCCGAGGACGATGACACCCATCGCGTGCCGTCGGGCGAGAATCTGAAGGCCAATGAACTGCTGCACCGGCGGCTGACGGTGGAGGATGCCGCCGATGCCCATGTGCTGGCGCTGGAACGCGCCCCGGCGCTGGGCTTCGATCTGTTCCTGCTCTCGGCGCCGACGCCGTTCGCGCGCCACGAGGCGGCCGAACTGAAGCGCGACGCCGCAGCCGTCATCGCCAAGTATTTCCCCGATGCGCCCTCGCTATATTCGGCACGCGGCTGGACGCTGCCGGCAAGCATCGGCCGGGTTTATGACGCCGGCCATGCCGAGCGCGTCCTGGGCTTCCGCTGCCGCACCGGCTTTGCCGAAATGCTGGCGGCGCTGCGCGACGGCGGCGACCTGCCCTTCGCGCACGACCCGGCCTATGTCTCGCCGGCGATCGGCGCCGGTCGCTGAGCTTCAGCCGACGGTTTCGCCGGCGACTTCGACGAGATCGCGGATGAAGCGATTGTCCTCGTCGACCAGGATGACCTTGGGCACGATCGGCACCGCGCTCAGTTCGAAGCCCATGATGATGATCTCGTCGCCGGCGCGGATCAGGTGGGCCGCGGCGCCGTTCATGGCGATATAGCCGGAGCCGCGCGCCGCGGCGATGACATAGGTTTCCAGCCGCGCGCCCGAGGTGTTGGAGACGACCAGCACCTTCTCGCCGGGCCACAGGCCGACGCGATCGATCAGATCCTCGTCGATGCTGATCGAGCCGACATAGGCGAGGTTCGCTTCGGTAACCGTGGCATTGTGGATTTTCGAGCGCATCAGCCAGCGCATGGGGCAACACTTTCCTGGAGCTTGGCGCGACCGGTCAGTAGCTTTCGGTCGCATAGACGCGGGCGATATCGCCCTGCCATTCGCCTTCGTAAAGGGCCAGCAGGCGATCGGCGTTGGTCTGGCCGCTGTCGGCGATGATGCGCAGCGGGTTGAGGAAGCCCTGCTCGCTGTCGCCCATGCGGTTGAGCCGGGCGCGGCGGGCGAGGCCGGCATCGGCGATGGCGAGCACGCGCTTCGCCAGGTCCTGCACGCTGCCACCGCCGGGCGCTGCCGCCGCCAGCGCCAGGCGTGGCACCTCGGCGCGCAGCCGGGCATGATCCTCGGGCGTCCAGGCCTTGACCAGGTCCCAGGCGGCATCGAGGCTGGTGCCATCGTAGAGCAGCCCGACCCACAACGCCGGCAGCGCGCAGATCCGGTCCCAGCGTCCGCCATCGGCGCCGCGCATTTCGAGATAGGATTTCATGCGGACTTCGGGGAAGGCGGTCGACAGATGGTCCT
>JAIXZK010000038.1 GCA_027489695.1 Sphingomonadales bacterium | reverse complement strand
GGCTTGCGGCCGGCCTTCACCGCCCTGACGGCGTTCAGCGCCCAGCGCGTCGCCGCCTTGGCGTCCTCAGGGTCGGCGGTCGGGCGGTCGTCGATGGCGCCTTCATAGGCGAGCCGGCCATCGGCAGTGATCACATACATGTGCGGCGTTGTCTTCGCGCCATAGAGCCGGCCGAGCGTGCCGGCGGGATCGAGCAGATAGGCGGTTGGCGCGGCCTTGTCCTTCGCCACCTGGGCATCGGCCTCGGCGCCGATCATATGGCCCTGCTTGCCGGGGGCGCCGCTGTTGATCGACAGCCAGACGGCGCCCGCCGCCTGCGCATCGCGCTGCACCGCCGGCATGGTGCCGCTGTCATAATGGGCGCGGACGAAGGGGCAGCCGGGGTTGGTCCATTCCAGCACGACGATGCGGCCGCGATAATCGGCAAGACGGACGATACGCCCCTTGCTATCGGTGGCGGTGAAATCCGGCGCCGGTGCGCCGATGGCGACATCCGCTGCCGCCGGCGCGGCGCTGGCGACCAGCAGCACGGCCAACAGCGCCCGCATCAGCCGAGCGCCGTCAGGCTGTCGACGGTCAGCAATTGCGGCAATTCCACCTCGCGGCCATCGGGCGCGTAGAAGACATAGGCCGGCACGCCGGCCCGCCCGCGCGCCGCCAGCCATTGCGAGATCACCGGATCGCCCCGCGTCCAGTCGCCCTCCAGCACGGCAATGCCCTTGGCCTTGAACGCCGCCGCCACCGCCGCATCGGCAAGCGCGCCGCGTTCGTTGACCTTGCAGGTGAGGCACCAGTCTGCGGTCATGTAGACGAGCACCGGCGTGCGGCTGGCCTTCAATGCCGCCAGCTTGTCCGGGCTGAAGCGTTCGGCGTTCAATCCGGCGGGCGCCGAGGTCTGCTGGGCCACCGCGGGTTCGGCCGTCGGCAGCAGCACCACCGCCAGCACCACCGCCGCCAGCGCGCCGCCGGCCGGCAACCAGGCTCCGCCCTGCCCGCGCCGCTGCCGCGCGCCCAACCACCACAGGAACAGGCCGAGCAGCAGCGCGCCGGCCAGGCCGATGGTCATGCCCTCGACGCCAGCCTGGCGACCGAGCACCCAGGCCAGCGCCAGCGCGGTCGCGAACATCGGCAGCGACAGGATGGCGCGCAGCGAATTCATCCAGGCGCCGGGCTTGGGCAGCCGCCGCCGCAGCGCCGGCGAGAAACCGATGGCGAGGAAAGGCAGCGCTAGGCCTAGGCCAAGGCCGGCGAACACGGCCAGCGCCTCGATCGGCGGCAGCACCACTGCCGCCCCGAGCGCGCCGGCCATGAACGGCCCCGTGCATGGGGTCGCCACGAACGCCGCCAGCGCGCCGGTGGCGAAACTGGCGAGCACCCCGCCCTTGGCCGCCGTCTCGTTGCCGAGATTGCCGGTCGACAGCGTGATCTCGAAGGTGCCGGCAAGATTGAGGGCAATGCCGGTGACCAGCAGCAACAGCCCGGTGATCACCCGCGGGTCCTGCAACTGAAAGGCCCAACCGACCAGCGAGCCGGCGCTGCGCAGCGCCAGCACCATGGCGCCCAAGGCCACGCAGACCAGCACGACACCGGCGGCATAGGCGATGGCATCGCGGCGCGCTTCGGCGGCGGGGACATTGCCGCGCGCCAGGTGCAGTGCCTTCAGGCTGAGGATCGGAAACACGCAGGGCATGACATTGAGCAGCACCCCGCCGAGCAGCGCGCCGAGCAGCACCAGCGCCAGCGACGGCGCCTCGGGCAGGTCGGTCGGCGCCGCGCCGGCATCGAGCGCCGCGCCGGGCCCGGGCACCACGCCGGGCGTCGCCGCCAGCGCGAAGCCGAGCGGATGGTCGATGTCCTCGCGCTCGATGCTGAGCACGCCGGCGATCTCCCCCGATGGCGAACGCGCCGCCGTCTCGATGCGCAGCGCTTCGCCAACAATCGTCACCGTCTGCGGCGCGGCATAATCGATGGCGCCATCGACACTGGGGTAGAAATAAGCGGCGCGCACCTTTTCCGGATTGGCGAAGGGCACGGCGAGCACGAAACGATCGCCGGCCTTGCTCCAATGCGCCGCCCAGTCGACGGGTTTCGGCAATTCGGCGCGGGCCAGCGCGATGCCGATGCCATGTTCGGGATCGACGGCGCCATTGCCGATGGCGAGCGGCAGCTCGAGATCGGCGCCTTCCGGCACGCATTGATCGGCGCTGCACACCAGCCAGTCGAGCCGCGCCTTGATGACGAACGCCGCACCGCGGGTCAGCGCGGCATCGGGGACCACCGTCGTCAGCAGCACGTTCGGCCGGGCATAGACATAGTTCATCAGCCCGGAGACGATCAGCCGCTCCGGCACCGGATAGGCGAGATCGGGCGGCACGGAACTGCCCGGCGGCAAGGTCCAGCTGACCCGCGTCGGCGCGCCGGCGTCGCCGGGGTTCTGCCAATAGGTGTGCCAGCCATCCTTGGGGGTCAGGCGGAAGCCGATCGTCAGCGGCGCGCCGGCGGCCGGCACGCTGCTTTCGGCGATCAGTTCGACCTTCGTATGCGGACGATCGACGACGCTCGCCGCCTGCGCCGGAACAGCGAGGCAGGCAAGCAGGGCGAGGAGCGCGCGGCGAATCATGACGGCGTTATGCACGTTGCAGCGCAACGCGGAAATGGCGGCAAAACCGCCGCCGGCGCCAGTCGCCGCGGCGCGATCAGGCGGCGACGGCGCGGCGACGACGCTGCATGGCGCCGACCAGCCCGAAGCCGGCGATCAGCATCGCCCAGCTTGTCGGTTCCGGCACCGGCGAGCCGATCACCGGCACCGCCAGCAGCTTGATCTGGGCATTGTTGCCGGCGCGGCTCGGCGACAGGTCGAACTTCCATTTGCCGGTCAGGATGAAATCGCCGAAAATCCGGTCGAACAGGGTGATGTGGGTGTCGCCGGCGGCGGCGGTGAAATCGCCGGTCAGGCCGACCCCGCAAACCGGTGCCGTCGCGGTGGCGCCGACGCTGGTGCAGCCGAGCGAGACGGCCGGACCGTTGGTGGTGATCAGCAGGTCGGACAGGTAGATGCTGTTGCTGCCAGCGGCGCGCAGGCGGAATTGCAGCGCGTTGATCTCGGCGACGCCGCTGGAAGTATAGGACCAGACATCGTCGGGCTGGCCGGCGGTGCCATTTTCCATCGCATAGGTGACGGTATTGCCGGTGCGCGACAGGGTGAAACCGATCGCGCCATCATCGACCCAGGCGCGCGAGACTTCGCTGGTCAGCGTGCCCTGGCCCGAATCCCGGTTCTTCGATCCGAAATTGGTCAACGCCGCGGTGACGCCGCTGCCGCCATCGGCGACAGGAATGCCGCTGCCGGCGACCGGGATGTGGAAGCCGCGGGTACGGCCGGTGTTGGGGGTACGCGATTCGACGACCAGGCGCTCGAGCGGTGGCAGGGCCGAACCGCGTCCGCTGGCCGGCGTCGTCAGCGGCACATTATAGTAATCCTGCAGAAAATCCCCGGCGAACTCATAGCGCTCATCGGCGCTGCCTTCGCCATCCGGCACACCGGCACCCGTCGCGGTGGCGCCGATTTGGCCAGCGAGCGAGACGACATGGTTGACGGCATGCGCCGGCGCGGCGGCGAGCAACAACAACAGGCTGAAGCGAGCGAGCGACATGGACGGAACCCTTGTTCAAGGCCGCCAGCACATCGCCACGCAGCCGTTACGGCGCGGGCAGGTAGCGCTTCAGTTACATATCGTCAATAAAGACTCTCAAATCGTTAACAACTTGCGCGCCTCTGGCAGCGAAGATGCAGACCAGCCCATCGCCGACGGCAATCCGCGCAAACGAAAACGGCCGGCGCCCAGGGGGCACCGGCCGTCTTGCAAGCGAAGAGGGTGGAGATCAGCGCTTCGAGAACTGGAAGCTGCGGCGGGCCTTGGCCTTGCCGTACTTCTTGCGCTCGACGACGCGCGGATCGCGGGTCAGGAAGCCGGCCTGCTTGACGACGGTGCGCAGGGTCGGCTCGTAACGAGTCAGCGCCTGGGCGATACCGTGCTTGACCGCGCCGGCCTGGCCGGAAAGCCCGCCGCCAACGACGGTGCACATCACGTCATACTGGTCGCGGCGCTCGGCGATGTCGAACGGCTGGTTGATGACAAGGCGCAACGTCGGACGGGCGAAATACACCGTCTGGTCGCGGCCGTTGACGATGATCTTGCCGCTGCCCGGCTTCAGCCAGACGCGGGCGATGGCGTTCTTGCGCTTGCCGGTGGCATAGGCACGGCCATAGGCATCGATTTCCTGCTCGCGCAGCGGCGGCGGCGGGTTGTTGTTCACCTGGGGGGCAATGGCTTCCATGCCGTCCTGCATGGTGCCGAGATCGGCGAGGGACTGACGGGTATCCGACATTATTCGGCGGCCTTCGTGAGGGTCGAGTTCTTGCGGTTCATGCCCGCGATGTCGATGACTTCGGGGCTCTGGGCGACGTGCGGGTGCTCGGCACCCTTGAAGACGCGCAGGTTGCGCATCTGCTGGCGGCCGAGCGGACCGCGCGGCACCATGCGTTCCACCGCCTTGATGATGACGCGTTCCGGGAAGCGGCCTTCGAGGATCTTGGCGGGCGAGGTTTCCTTGATGCCGCCCGGATAGCCGGTGTGGCGATAATAGCGCTTGTCCTGCGCCTTCTTGCCGGTGAAGCGCACCTTGTCGGCGTTGATGATGATGATGTTGTCACCACAATCGACGTGCGGGGTGAAGCTCGCCTTGTGCTTGCCGCGCAGGCGGTTGGCGACGAGGCTGGCGAGGCGGCCGACGACCAGGCCCTCGGCATCGATGAGCAGCCACTTCTTCTCGACCTCGGCAGGCTTGATCGAGGCGGTGACGCGGGAAAGGGTGGAAATCGGCATCGGCAAGGTGTTCCGGCAAAAAAGCGAAACGGCCGGGGTGGAGCCCCGACCGGATGCGCGGCCTATCGCGCAAGCGGCCGAGCGGGTCAAGCTTTTCCGGGGTTTCCGGATAAGGTATCAGGGTACCTTATTTTTGCCTTGTGAAGTTGCGGCTGTCCGTCCGCACCGGCTGGCCCGGAATCGCGATGCGCTTGCTGTAGTGCATCGTCTCGGGAATGCCGCTCGGCAGGGACAGCACGATCACCGCTTCGTCGCTGATCGCCATCGGCCCCATCGCCGCGAAATCCGCCTCCGCCTTGGCGCGCGCCACAGGATCGGCAATGGCCGCGAACAGCCTGGCCATCAGCCCGGTGGTGGCGCGCCGGGCGTCCTCGGG
>JAIXZK010000313.1 GCA_027489695.1 Sphingomonadales bacterium | reverse complement strand
TGGCCTGCGCCCAGCCGGCCTCGATCCGCGCCGCTGGCAGCGATTCGGCCATGGCCGGGGCGGCAAATGCCAGCGCGATCAGCAATCTCCACATCCCCGCCCCGTTACGCGGGATGCCATGCCGGCGGCAAGGGATCGCGATCCGGCCGGCGTGTCGACGGGCCGGCGAAGCGCCCCGCCAGGGTCGTCATTCGCGAAACTCGGCAAGGTCGGGGATGCGGGTGAAGGCGATGCGCGGCCCGGCGCTGCGGACGGCGCCCATGCTGTCGTGGCCGATTGTGACAGCATCGCGGCCCCAGCGGTTGTTGACCTTGTCCAGCGCCTGGGAAAGCGCCAGCCGCCGGCTTTCGGCGCCGCGGTCGAGCGCGGCGCCCGCGTCGAACAGGTTGAGCTGGACGCTTTCCGCCGGCGCCAGTTCGGCGAGTGTCACGCCGACCTGCAGGAAGCGGCGCGGCGCGAAATCCGCCAGCATCCGCGCCCATAGCGTCTCCAGCGCCGCGAGCAGGCTGACCGTGTCCATCACCTGCGGCAGGCGGACGTGGTGCGACCAGCGTTCGGAGGGCGCACCGCCGGCGCGTTCCGCCTTTACCGAAAGGCCGAGCTGGCTGGCGCGCATTTCGGCGCGGCGCAGGCGGGTTGCCGCCTTGGCGAGCAGCCGGCGCGCCACCAGCCGGGCGCGATCCGGGCTGCGCTTTTCCGGCCCCAGCACATGGGAATGGCCGATGCTGCGGGTTTCCGTCGGCAAATCGGGCAGATCGGCGCCGCGCAGCAGCCAGTGCATGCGCTCCCCCCAGACACTGCCCCAGGCGGCGCGCGCCTCGCGGGGATCGAGCGCCAGCAGCCGGTCCATCGTGACGATGCCGGCCGCCGCCAGCCGGCGTTCCATGTTGCGGCCGACGCCGGGAATGTCCGACAGTTTCAGCCGCGCCAGCCGCGCCGCGATTTCGGCCTCGGGCAGGATGGTCAGGCCATCGGGCTTTTCCATGTCGGCGGCCATCTTGGCGAGCAGCCGGTTGGGGGCGACGCCGATCGAGGAGGTCAGGCACTCGCCGACATTGGCGCGGATGCCGGCCTTGATGCGGGCGGCGATGCGGCGAACGGCGGTGATGCCGTTCTCGTTGTCGAGCAGCCGGCACGCGACTTCATCGATCGAACAGATTGCCGCGACGGGGACATGGCGGCCGACTTCCTCGATGATGCGATGGTGGAAGCGGACGTATTCCTCGTGCCGGCCAGGCACGACGACAAGGTCGCGGCACAGCGCTTTCGCTTCCCAGATTTTCGTACCCGTCCGGATGCCATGGGCCTTGGCTTCATAGCTGGCGGCGATGGCGCTGGTCGCGTCGGTATCGACCGGCGCCACCACCACCGGCCGGCCGCGCAGCGCCGGATCCAGTTGCTGCTCGACGCTGGCGAAATAGCTGTTGAGGTCGAGATAGAGCCAGCGAAGGGGCAGCGACTCGGCCATGCGGGCAGCATAGCGGAGACAGAACAAAAAAGGAACAGCGCGCGGCGGAGCCATTCCGCCGCGCGCCTTGTCGTGCGGGTTTAGGCGGCGACGCTGCGGCGGCGCTGGCGGCGCAGCGCCGTGCCGGTGAGGCCGAAACCGGCGATCAGCAGCGCCCAGCTGGCCGGCTCAGGGACCCCCGCCGCCACGCCTTCGAGCCGGAAGGCCATGGCCGAGTCAAGCGAACGCATGGCGCCCTGCTGAAAGCCGCCGGCGGGATTGGCCTGCACCGCGTTCCCGAAGCCGGCCACACCAACGAAGGTCTGGCCTGACGAGAAATTCACCCTCGGGACCACGCCGATCCAGTAGGTACCGGCGCCGAGATTGGTGTTGAGCGCGATCGTCACATCGTCATTGATGATACTGACATTCGCTGGTGCGAAGGTCAGGCTGGCGACGTCGCCGACCAGATTGGTGCCGGCGGCGGCCGTGCTGCTGTAGATTTCCACGGCCCAGCTGCTGGAAGCCTCGATGACGCTGGTGTCGTTAAAACGGGCGGTGATCGACGTCAGGGTGGTGGCCTGGGAGAGCGAGAAATCATCGATCACCGCAGCATCGAATTCCGCGAAGACCGGATCAAATCTCTGTGCAGCGTAGCCGTTGTCCAACGCAACAAGCTGATCGACGATGATCGCGGCCGATGCCGGCGCGGCAACCGCGAGCGCAGCGACGAGTCCAAATGCCATAAGCTTCATATTCTTACTCTTGCCCCCTGTTGATCTCAAACTCCGTAATCGCAAGCCTGCGATGGGCGCAAGTGGGAGTTCCGGCGTCGGCTGCATTCGCCGATCCCGGACGGACATCCCGCGACCAATAGGCCCTTCCCTCGCGCACTTGCGCCGCTAATGTGGCCGACCACAGGGGGACCAACGTGGACATCGGCAAGATCGAGGAACCAGCGGGGTTGCAGGCGGTGGCGGCCGATGCGCTCGCCGGCCGGCAGTTGCGCTATTATGATTTCGCCATGGCGGCCTTCGCCGTGATCCTGATCTGTTCCAATCTGATCGGCGCCGGCAAGCAGGCGACCTTCGATCTGCCCGGCTATGGCCCGGTGATCTTTGGCGCCGGCATCCTGTTCTTCCCCCTGGGCTATGTGCTCGGCGACGTGATGACCGAAGTCTATGGCTATGCCCGGGCGCGGCGGGTGGTCTGGGTCGGTTTCGTCGCCTCGGCCTTTGCCGCCGGCATGGCCTGGGTGGTGGTGCACATGCCGCCGGCGCCGGGCTGGGAGGGCCAGGCGACGCTCGCCGCGGTCTTCGACCAGGCGCCGCGCATCTTTCTCGCCTCCATCCTCGCCTTCTGGGCCGGGGAGTTCGCCAACAGCTTCGTGCTGGCAAGGATGAAGGTGTGGACCGAGGGCAAGCATCTGTGGACGCGCACGATCGGCTCGACGGCGGTCGGGCAGGGGGTCGACAGCCTGATCTTCTATCCGCTGGCCTTTCTCGGCGTCTGGGAAACCAGCGCGGTGATCGAAGTGCTGATCACCAACTATCTGCTGAAAGTGCTGTGGGAAATCGTGCTGACGCCGGTCACCTATCGCGTCGTCGCCTGGTTCAAGCAGGCCGAGGGCCTGGACGTGTTCGATACGGGCACCGATTTCACGCCGTTCAAGACGAGGGTGTGACCGGCCGGCCGAGACGCTCGGCCAGAAACGCGGCATTGCCGGCGGCGAAGGGGTCGAGGATGACCAGGCCATCGAAGTCCGCACCATCCTGCATGTCTTCGGTCAGCAGGATCGTGGCACCGGCGCGCCGGGCGGTCGCGACGATCAGTGCGTCGAAATAGGACATCCGCCGCGCGGTGACGAGATCGAGCGCGGCGAGCACATCCTCTGGCGCGGTAGCGACGACCGGAAAGACGACCGACCATTCGGCGATACGGCGGCGCGTATCGACGGCGGAAAGCTGGTTGCGTTTCAACGCCGCATTGGCGAATTCGACAAGCACCTGCATCGGCAGGACGGCATCGGCCAGCGCCGCCTCGGCGATGACCTGAATGGCCCTGGCCTTGCGATCATCGGCTCGCGGGAAAGCGGCATAGGCGAGGACATTCGTATCGATGGCGATCACCGATCAGCGCTCGCGGCGTTCGTCCGCCGTGAACGGCGCCTCCAGCCCGGGGATGCCCTCCTGCATCCCCGTCACCATGCGCTCCCAGCGGGCGCGAAATTCCGGATCGTCGAGCTTGTTGACCCGCTTGGGCCGCAATTCGGCGACGATCCTGCCGTGGCGGGTGATATCGATGCTGGCGCCGGCCTCGACCATCGCCACGGCGCGCGAGACATTGGCGTTGAACTCGCGGATCGACATGACGGTCATGTCGTGGCTCCCGGATTTGTCGACAATTGTTGCAACATGGCCCGGAATGAGGCGCTTTTCAACCGATCAGCCCAGCGCGGCGTACAGTGCCTCGAACATGGCGCGGCCGTCGCTGCCGCCCTGGGCATCCTCGATCAGCCGTTCGGGGTGTGGCATCAGGCCGAGGACATTGCCGGCCGTGTTGACGATGCCGGCGATGTCGCGCGCCGAACCGTTGACGGGCTCGGCATAGCGGAACACCACCCGGCCCTCGCCCTCCAGCCGGTCCAGGGTCTCCGCGTCGGCGACGTAATTGCCGTCGTGATGCGCCACCGGAATGCGGATCGTCGCGCCGGCGTCATAGTGCGCGGTGAACATCGTCTGGGCATTTTCCACCCGCAGCGAGACATCGCGGCAGACGAAATTCAGCCCGGCGTTGCGCATCAGCGCGCCGGGCAGCAGCCCGGCCTCGGTCAGCACCTGGAAGCCGTTGCAGACACCGAGCACGGCGCGGCCTTCGCCGGCGGCGCGGATCACCGCCTGCATCACCGGCGACCGCGCGCTCATCGCGCCGGAGCGCAGATAATCGCCATAGGAAAAGCCGCCGGGCAGGGCGATCAGGTCGAGCCCTTCCGGCAGTTCGGCATCGCGGTGCCAGATCATCGCCGGCGCGGTGCCGGTCACGCTCTCGATGGCGACGGCGAGGTCCCGGTCGCAATTGCTGCCGGGGAAGACGATGACGGCGGATTTCATCGCGGTGCCGTCACGCGATCTCGATGCGGTAATTCTCGATCACCGTATTGGCCAGCAATTTGCGGCACATGGCGTCGATATCCGCCTCTGGCGTGCCATCGGCCAGATCGAGCTCGATGACCTTGCCCTGGCGCACCGCTTCGACACCCGCGAAGCCCAGCCCGCCCAGCGCGCTCTGGATGGCGCGCCCCTGCGGATCAAGGTCGCCGGGCTTCAGGGTGATGGTGACGCGGGCTTTCATGGACGCAGCCTCTAGAGAGCGGCGCCGCCGCGGTCCAGCCCCGGCGGCGGTGCGACACGCCGGCGGCGCGGCGCCGCCGCCCTATTTGCCGCGCGCCTTGCGATGTTCGTCGAGATCGAGGACGGCGCTTTCGTCCTCGGGCATCAGGCCGAGGCGGCGGGCGACTTCCTGATAGGCTTCGACTTCGCCGCCGAGATCGCGGCGGAAGCGGTCCTTGTCCATCTTCTCGCCGGTCTTCATGTCCCACAGCCGGCAGCCATCGGGGCTGATTTCGTCGGCGAGGATGATGCGGCTGAAATCGCCGTCGAACAGCCGGCCGAACTCCAGCTTGAAATCGACGAGCCGGATGCCGACGCCGGCGAACAGCCCGGCCATGAAATCGTTCACGCGGATCGCCATGTCGGCGATGTCGTGCATTTCCTCCTGCGTCGCCCAGCCGAAGGCGGCGATATGCTCGTCGGTCACCAGCGGATCGTTCAGCGCGTCATCCTTGTAATAATATTCAAGGATGGTGCGCGGCAGGGCGGTGCCTTCCTCCAGCCCGAAACGCTTGGCGAGGCTGCCGGCGACGACATTGCGGACGACGACCTCGATCGGCACGATCTCGACCTGCCGCACCAGCTGCTCGCGCATGTTCAGCCGGCGAATGAAGTGCGTCGGGATGCCGATGGTGGCGAGCAGGGTGAAGAGATGCTCGGAAATGCGGTTGTTGAGCACGCCCTTGCCGCTGATCGTGCCCTTCTTCTGGGCGTTGAAGGCGGTGGCATCATCCTTGAAATACTGGATGATGGTGCCGGGTTCGGGCCCCTCGTAGAGGATCTTGGCCTTGCCCTCGTAAATCTGGCGACGCCGGGTCATGGCTTCCTCCTGATGGCCGCCGCGGGCAGGGCGGCCGGGGGTTGATGGCAAGGCCCCGAAACGGGCTTGCCGGGGCGTCCCGCTCCACATAGCGCGGGGGCGGCGCCGATACAATGGACGGGGGCCGCGGGCAAGCGGGTGCAGCCAATGTGCCGGCGGCATTTTCCAGCCGGCGAGATGGTGCATTGAAGCCGGCGGCCCGGCGCTTTATCTCGGGCCCGTATCTGCCGCGATGGAGCGCCGACCCGATGACGACTTTCGACGACCGCGAAAATGCCTATGAAGCGAAGTTCGCCCATGACGCCGAAACGGAATTCAAGGTGGCGGCGCGGCGCGACAAGCTGGTCGGGCTGTGGGCCGCGGAAAAGCTCGGCCTCGATGCCGTGGAAGCCGAAACCTATGCCAAGCAGGTGATCCTGTCCGATCTCGAGGAGCCGGGCGACGAGGACGTGATCCGCAAGCTCGTTGCCGATCTTGCCGGGGTCGGCATCGACGAAGCGGCGATCCGCGCCGCGCTCGCCGAGCACGAAGTCGTGGCGCGCCAGCAGATCATGGCGGCCGGCTGATGCCGATGCCCGCTGCCGCCATCGAGGCCGCCATCCTGGCGGCGCTGCCTGGCGCCGAAGTGATGATCGAGGATCTGGCTGGCGATGGCGATCATTATGCCGCCACCGTGGTGGCGCCGCAATTCGCCGGCATGCCCCGTGTGAAACAGCATCAGCTCGTCTATAATGCGCTCGGCGGGCGCATGGGCGGCGAGCTTCATGCCCTGAAACTGACGACGCGCGCCAGCGCAGGAGAATGACGATGACCGATGTGAATAGCCGTATCGAGCAGCTGGTTACCGGCAACAAGGTGGTATTGTTCATGAAGGGCACGCCGCTGTTCCCGCAGTGCGGCTTCTCCTCCACCGCCGTCGCGATCCTCGAGCGGCTGGGGGTCGAGGATTTCGCGCATGTCGATGTGCTCGCCGATCCGGAAATCCGCCAGGGCGTGAAGGTCTATTCCGATTGGCCGACGGTGCCGCAGCTCTATGTCGGCGGCGAATTCGTCGGCGGTTCCGACATCATGATGGAAATGTATCAGTCGGGCGAATTGGCCGACGCACTGGTTGCGGCCGGCGTGCCGGCGCCGGCGCGCTGAACCGGGTGACGCCGCCGGCGGACCTCACCTCGGGCAGTATCTGGCAGGCGACGATCGGCGCGTTGCGCGCCGATTTCGGCACGTTGTTCGCCGTGGCGGCGCCGTTCACGCTGCTGGTTTCGATGCTGGTGACTCTCTACGGCCCGCCGCCGCCGGAGAAGCTCGCCGATCTGACGCTGCGGACCGTGGTGCTCTGGAACCTGGTGCCGGCGCTGGTGGCGACGATCGGGCAGCTCGCCATCGTGCGGCTGGTGGTGCGACCCGAGGAGGCGCCGCGCACGGCGCTGGCGGCGGCGTTCGCGGTGCTGCCGGTTTCCACGGCGGCGCTGCTGCTGTCGGGAGTCGCCTCGGGGTTGGGCGCCCTGCTGTTCATCGTGCCCGGCCTCTACATCAGCGCGCGGCTGTTCCCGCTGGTGGCGGTGGCGGCGATCGAGGGCGGCGATATCGGCACCATGCTGCGCCGCTGCTGGGACATGACGGACGGCCGTGGCCTGGCGCTTTTGTGGTTCCTGCTGCTGGCGGTGGCTTTCCTGCTGTTCGCGACGATCCTCATCGGCGGCGCCAGCGCGGCGATCTCGGCGGCCGCGACGCTGCTCGGCCTTGCGCCGATCGGCCATTTCCTGTCGGCGCTGGCCGATGCCGCGCTCCGCACCTTCGGCGCCATGGCCTATGCGGCAGCGGCGGCGGTCGTCTACCTCAGGCTTGCTCCGGCGGCGCGATGATCGGCACCCGCGGCGCTGCCCCGCGCGGGTAGAGGCCGATCAGCCGCGGATCCTCGAAATGCTCCATGGCCCGCGCGAACGGCCGGAAGCCATGGCGCTGGTAGAAATCGAGCGCGGCAGGGTGATCGAGGTCGCAGGTGTGGACCCAGACGCGCGCCACCCCGGGCCGCCAGCCGTAGCGCAGGGCGTGCGCCATCAGCCAGGCGCCATGGCCGGCACCGGTCATGCCGGGCACCATGCCGAAATAGGCGATTTCGCATTCGCCCGGCACGGCGAAATCGAGTTCGAGCAGGCCGACGGGCGTGCCGTCGCGGCGGGTGGCAACGCGGACCTCGGTTGTCGGTGCGTCGAGAATGGCGGCGAGGCGAGCGTCGTCCATGACCAGCCGGCCGCGCCACAGCCAGGGTTCGCCGATGGCGCGAAACAGGTCGAGATAGCGGCCGCGGTCGACGGGCGCCGGCCAGCGTTCGAGCTTCAGCGCCGATTTCGCCGGCGGCTGCGGCGGTGGCGGCGCCAGCATCTCGAGGCTGGTGACGATGCTGCCGATATGGCCGGCGGGGACGGGGATGAGCGTGGAGGTTGCGGGCGGCGCGACCACAGCGCTCAATCCCAGCGCGCTTCCGGCGGCAGGCTCATCAGGATGGCGTCGGTGTTGCCGCCGGTCTTCAGGCCGAAAGTGGTACCGCGGTCATAGACCAGGTTGAATTCGGCATAGAGGCCGCGATAGCGCAGCTGCTCCAGCCGCTGTTCCGGCGTGAAGGCCCGCTGCATCTTGGCGCGGACCAGCGCCGGATAGGTGTCCCGGAAGGTGCGGCCGACATCCTGGGTGAAGGCGAAATCGCCGTCCCAATCGCCGCTGTCGAGATGATCGTAGAAGATGCCGCCGACACCGCGGTGGCGCTGGCGGTGCGGCACCCAGAAATATTCCTCCGCCCATTTGCTGAACTTTTCATAATAGGCCGGGTCATGCGCGTCGCAGGCGGTCTTGTAGGCACCGTGGAACGCCGCCGTCTCGGCCTCGTCGGGGTGGGAGGGGTTCAAGTCGCCGCCGCCGCCGAACCAGCGCCTGGTCGTCACCAGCATGCGGGTGTTCATGTGCGCTGCCGGGACATTCGGGTTGCGCGGGTGGATGACGAGGCTGATGCCGGTGGCGAAGAAGCGCGGGTCCTCGCCGGCGCCGTTGATCTGCTTGGCGAACTCCGGCGCGAAACTGCCGTGCACGGTGGAAATGTTGACGCCGGCCTTTTCGAACACCCGGCCCTTCAGCACCGACATGACGCCGCCGCCGCCGTCCCCCGACGGGTCGGGGCGGTCCCAGGCGGTGCGCTGGAAGCGGCCGGGCGCCAGGCCTTCGGCGCCAGGGGCATCGCCGCCATCATCCTCAATGGCTTCGAGGGCAGCGCAGATATCGTCGCGCAGCTGGCGGAACCAGGTCTGGGCAGCGGTTTGTTGAGCGTCGAGAATGGCCATGCCGCCCTTCTGCCCAAGCCGCAGGCCCGCGCAAACCCCCTTTTTCCGGGGCGCCGCGGTGCCGGTGATCGACACCCCGCGCCAAAATGTCCTGAAAAACGCCGTTGCGTCAGCGCCTGTGACATGTCTATTGCGGCGCCACTACGGACCGGCCCGCCCTGATGGTCGCCGGTGCGGACCGCAATCTTTCCGGAAGGTACCTGATGGCCAGCGACTTGCCCGCCGATACCCTGCCCCCGCAAGGCGAGCGCCGGCGTGATTTCATCTATGTGGCCACCGGTGCCTTCGCCGCCGCCGGCGCCGCCGCGGTGGTCTGGCCGCTGGTCAACCAGATGAACCCGTCGTCGGACGTGCTCGCCATGGCGTCGATCGATGTCGACCTCTCGGCGATCCAGCCGGGCCAGGCGATCAAGGTGTCGTGGCGCGGCAAGCCGGTGTTCGCCCGCCACCTGACGCCGGCCGAGATCACGGACGCCAAGAAGGTCGATGTCGCGAGCCTGCGCGATCCGCAGAGCCTTGCCGACCGCACCAAGGCCGGCAACGAACAATGGCTGATCACGCTGGGCGTCTGCACCCATCTCGGCTGCGTGCCGCTGGGCGCCGCCGAAGGCGAGAACCGCGGTGATTTCGGCGGCTATTTCTGCCCGTGCCACGGTTCGCACTATGATACCGCGGCGCGCGTCCGCAAGGGCCCGGCGCCGAAGAACCTCGAAGTGCCGGATTACAAGTTCAACACCCCCACTGCTGTGACCATCGGCTGAGGATCGGAACCATGAGCTTTCCCTGGGCCAAGCATTATCAGCCGCAGAGCGACCTTTCGAAATGGATCGATAGCCGCCTGCCGCTGCCGCGGTTCATCTACGGCGCGCTCGGCGCCGGTTACCCGACGCCGAAGAACCTGAATTATTTCTATAATTTCGGGGTTCTCGCCGGGGTTGCGCTGGTCGTGCAGATCATCACCGGTGTCGTGCTCGGCATGCACTATGCCGCCAACACCCAGGTCGCCTTCGACAGCGTCGAGCACATCATGCGCGACGTCAACGGCGGCTGGATGATCCGCTACATGCACGCGGTCGGCGCCTCCTTCTTCTTCGCGGTCGTCTACATCCACATCTTCCGCGG
>JAIXZK010000202.1 GCA_027489695.1 Sphingomonadales bacterium | reverse complement strand
CGGTGCCGTCGTCCTTGTTCAGGATCATGCCGGCGACGCCGACATTTCCGCCCATCTTGCGGAAATATTCGACCGCCTTGCAGACGTTGTTGGCGACGTAGAGCGATTGCAGGTCGTTGGAGGCAACGACGATCACCTTCTGGCACATGTCGCGAGCGATCGGCAGGCCGAAGCCGCCGCACACCACGTCGCCGAGGAAATCGAGCAGGACATAGTCGAAGCCCCAATCATGGAAGCCGAGCTTTTCCAGCGTCTCGAAGCCATGGATGATGCCGCGCCCGCCGCAGCCGCGGCCGACTTCCGGGACGCCCAATTCCATCGCGAACACGCCATCGCGCTGGAAGCAGACATCCTCGATCGAGATTTCCTCGCCGGCGAGCTTCTTCTTGGCACTGGTCTCGATGATCGTCGGCGTCGCCTTGCCGCCGAACAGCAGCGAGGTGGTGTCGGATTTCGGGTCGCAGCCGATCAGCAGCACGCGCTTGCCCTGCTGCGCCATCATGTAGCTGAGATTGGCCAGCGCGAACGACTTGCCGCTGCCGCCCTTGCCATAGATGGCGATGATCTGGGTTTCCTTGGTAACCTCGCCCGTGTGCACGGGATCCGGCTCCAGATCGGCCTCGGCACGCAGCGCGGCCACCGAATCGAGAAACGCCTTCATGCGACAGACCTCCAGTCGAGCACCATTTTCAGGCAATCGGGATCGGAAAAGGCTTGCGGATAGGCGGTCGCCGCCTGCGCCGCCGGCACCGTGTTGGTAACCAGGCCCGCAAGCGACAGCCGGCCACTGCCGAGCATGGCGATGACCGCGGCGAGGTCGTCGGGCTGGAATTCGGCGGCGATACGCAGCCGCACCTCGCGCCGGAACGCCGGGGCGAAATTGAAGTGCAGCGGCTCGCTGTAGAAGCCGGCCAGCACCAGTTCGCCGCCATGGCCCATGCGGGCGATCGCCGGATCGAGGATGTCTGGATCGCCGCTGGCATCATAGACGCTGCGATAATCGCGCCGATCGTCATCGTCGGGCCGGCAGACGGTATAGCCTTCGGCGCCGGACATGCGCGCCGGATTGATTTCCCAGACCGTCGGGTAGCGACCCCCGGCCACCGCCATGCGGGCAAGCAGCCGGCCGAGCACGCCATGGCCGATGATGAGATCGGGCAGATTGCCGGCCGCCAGCGCATGGCGCGCGGTGGCGCCGAGCGACAGCAGCACCGCGGCTTCGCCGAGATCGTCGGGAATGGTCAGCACCCGCGCCGATGCCGTCACCAGCCGCCGTGCCGAACCGCCGAACAGCCCACGGGCACCGATGAACTTGCTCGATCCCGGCACGAAGACACGTTCGCCGATGCGATCGCGCACCATGGCGCCGGCATCGACGACGCGGCCGACCGATTCATAGCCCGGTACCAGCGGATAGCCCATGCCGGGGAACGCCGGCATCGCGCCGGTGAACATCAGCTTCTCGGTACCCATGGAGATGCCGGAGAAATCGACCTCGACCACCAGATCGTTGCCGTCTGGCTCGCCCATGGAGAGCCGGCGGAGCGCAACCCGCCCCGGCTCTTCCACGACTACGGCCAGTGTTTCCATTCGATGCTCCCCCGGGTGATGGTCTCGGCCATCACACCCTGAGCCTGCATCCTGCCCCCAACCCAAATAGATGTAAAGCCAGCTTGACGCTTTTTCGTGTCACTCAAAATTGACAGCCGCGCCTGTCGCAGCCGTCATCGGGATCAGGCCGTGGCGACCAGCAGCCGCGTCACCAATGGCAGGGCCGTCGCCACCTCGCGGACCCGGCGGAAGCCGGCCTTCTGCAACATGGCGCGATAGACTTTCGCCGTCCGCGGCCGGCCGCTGCCCATCGCCCACAGGTAGAAGCCGAAATAGGCGTCGCCCATGGACTCGGCGCCGCGCGTTCCGGCCATCGGCTCGGTGAGCAGCAGCTGGCCGCCCGGCGGCAGCGCCGCATGCGCCCGCGCCAGCAATTGTTCGACAACGCCATCATCATGGTCGTGACAGATGCGCACCAGGCTGATGGCATCGGCACCGCCGGGCAGCGGATCGTCGCGAAAGCTGCCGCCATGGACGGCGATGCGGGCCAGCCCCCGGTCGGCCAGCACCTGCCGCGCCGCCGCTGCCACCGGCGGCAGATCGAACAGCATCAGCTCGAGCCCCGGATGCGCGCCGGCCACCGCCGACAGGAAGGCGCCATGGCCGCCGCCGACATCGAGCAGGCGGCGGTGCCGGCCGAAATTCCACGCCGCCAGCACCTGCTCCGCCACCATCGGCTGCGACGCTGCCATCAACGCCGAATAGGCCTGGGTGCCGGGATCGTCGGGATCGGCCGGCTCGCCGCGCGCCGCGGCGCCGGCATAGCTCCAGAAGCGCGCCAGCTCGCCGCCGCCGCGCCCGCCGCGCAGCATGGCCAGCGGATCGGCAAGATCGGCGTAGAACAGCTTGTGATGCTCGATCATCGCCAGCGCGCCGCGGTTGCGCGCCAGCGCCGCGCCGCGCTCGCCGAGCGTCCAGCGGCCATCGTCGAGCGCCTCGACCAGGTCGAGCGACGCCGCCGCCGCCAGCAGCCGCGCCATGGCCTCGTCCGAAAGTTCGGCACCGGCGGCGAGCGTGGCGACGTCGGCCGGTGCCTCGATCAGCGTCGCCAACACGCCGGCATCGACCGTGGCGGTGACGGTCTTGGTATTCACGAAGCCGGTCATGTTGCGGAACATCGCCGCCGCCTCGCGCCGCGCCACGCCGCGGATCAGCGGCAGGCGCAGCGACCAGCGCTGAAAGGCCGGATCGGAAAGCACCCGGTTGCGGCCGAGCAGCCAGCGTGTCCGCAACGATGTCATCCAGAACCCATTCGCAACCTGTAAGCCAGACTGGACAGTTGCGCCGGCAAGGTCAATCATGGCGAACATGGGGCAGCAGCAGATCGTCATTATCGGCGCCGGCATCGGCGGCCTGGTCGCGGCGGCGGAGCTTGCCGCCAGCGGTGCCGCCGTGACCGTGGTGGAGGCGCTGCCGCATGTCGGCGGCAAGCTGCGCACCGTCGATGCCGGCGGCGTCGCCATCGATGCCGGCCCCACCGTCTTCACCGCGCGCTGGCTGTTCGACGCGCTGTTCGACGATCTCGGCGAGCGGCTCGACGACCATGTCACCCTTGTCCGTTCCGAAACCCTGGCGACGCACGGCTGGCAGGATGGCAGCCGCCTCGATCTCTGGGCCGATCCGGCGCGCAGCCGCGATGCCGTCGCCGCCTTTGCCGGGCCGGCGGAAGCGCGCGGCTGGGACGGCTTCCAGGCCGAGGCGGCGCGCATCTGGGACGCGCTCGAAACCCGCTACATGCAGGCGCCGGTAACAACGCCCTGGGGCCTCGCCACCCGCTTCGGCGTCGCCGGGCTGCCGCAGATGCTGGCGATCAATCCGTTCCAGACATTATGGGCGGCGCTGGCGAAGCATTTCCGCGATCCGCGGCTGCACCAGCTTTATGGCCGCTACGCCACCTATTGCGGCGCCTCGCCCTTCCAGGCGACCGCCACGCTGATGCTGATCGCGCATCTGGAAGCGCGCGGTGTCTGGCTGGTCGAAGGCGGCATGCACAAGGTTGCCGAGGCGCTGGCGAAACTCGCGGTGGCGCGCGGCGCGACGATCCGCACCGGCACCCGCGTTACCGGCATCGATGTGGCGCGCGGCCGCGTCGCCGGCGTCGTGCTCGAAGGCGGCGAGCGGCTGCCGGCCGACGACATCGTTGCCAATTGCGATGTGACGGCGCTCGCCGATGGCCGCTTCGGTGCCGCCGCGGCAATGGCGGCGCCGGGCGTGCGGCCGCGCGACCGATCGCTCTCCGCCATGGTGACGATGCTGACGGCGGAAGCCGGGGGTTTCGCGCTCGATCGTCACAATGTCTTCTTCTCGAACGATTATGCTGCCGAATTCCGGCAGATCTTCGGGGAACGCCGGCTGCCCGCGGCACCATCGGTCTATGTCTGCGCCCAGGATCGCGGGACCGGGCCGGCGCCACCAGGTCCGGAGCGATTCCAGTTCATCGTCAACGCCCCGGCGACCGGGGACCAGCAACAAGCAACCACCGGGGAGATCGAGGCATGTCAGCAGGCAACATTCCACGCCCTTTCCCGCTGCGGGCTGAATTTGCGCGTGACCGCGCAGACGCTGGTCACCCCGGCGATGTTCGAGACGCTGTTCCCTTCGACGGGTGGAGCCCTTTATGGACGGGCCTCGCACGGCTGGCGGGCCAGCTTCCGCCGGCCTGGATCGAGGACGAGGCTGCCCGGGCTGTGGCTGGCGGGGGGATCGGCGCATCCCGGCGCCGGGGTGCCGATGGCGGCCTTGTCCGGCCGCTTGGCGAGCGCGGCGATCCTCGCGGCCCGCGCTTCGACGCGGACGTTCCTGCCGATGGCTATCGCTGGTGGTACCTCGACGCGATCAGCGAAGACGGCCGTTTCGGCCTGACCGTCATCGCCTTCATCGGCTCGGTCTTTTCCCCCTATTACAAGGCCAGCGGCCGCCATGCGCCGGAGAATCATGTCTCGCTGAACGTCGCGCTCTATGGCGGCGGCAAGCGGCGCTGGGCGATGACCGAGCGCGGCCGCGCCGCCCTCTGGCGCGACGCGACGACGCTGCGCATCGGCCCCAGCCAGCTGCATTGGGACGGCAATGGCCTGACCATCGATGTCGAGGAAGTCGGCGCCACCCTGCCGGTGCCGGTGCGCGGCCGCATCCGCGTCACCCCCGAAGTGCTTGGCCAGCGCCGCTTCCGCCTCGATCCGAGCGGTCGCCACATCTGGGAACCGCTCGCTCCGCGCGCGCATGTCGAAGTCGATTTTCCCGCCCCCGGCGTGCGCTGGGCCGGCACTGGCTATCTCGACGCCAACCATGGCTCGGAGCCGCTCGAAGCCGGCTTCGCCGACTGGCAATGGTCGCGCGCGCATCTGGCGGACGGCCAGACCGCGGTGATCTACGAAGGCCGGCTGAAAGGCGGCGAAGGCTTCGGCATGGCGCTGCGCATCGGCCGCGACGGCAGCGCCGAGGTCGTCGAGATGCCGGCGCCGATCGAGCTCGAACCGTCCGGCTGGCGCGTGCGCCGCCAGACCCGCGCCGATCCCGGCTGGCGCGCCCGCGTCACCGAAACCTGGGAGGACACGCCCTTCTACGCCCGATCGGCACTGAGCAGCCGCATCTTCGGCGAGGATGTTGAAGCGGTGCACGAAAGCCTGTCGATGACGCGCTTCGCTTCGCCGGTGGTGCAATGGATGCTGCCATTCCGGATGCCGCGGCGAAGGGGGTAGAATCTGGCGTTGCTGACCGGATCGCGACGGCGGTCCGGTGTGCAAGCTTGCCGTCTCACTGTTGTTCGAAAT
>JAIXZK010000281.1 GCA_027489695.1 Sphingomonadales bacterium | reverse complement strand
GCCATTGGCGCTTTCGTTGCGGATGCCTTGCACCGTGTTTTGCGGGTCATAGGAACCGACGCTCAGATCCACCTGCAAGCCGCCGGCGATATGATAGGATTGCAGATTACCGAGCGGTTCGTCGTCGAGATAGTTGGTGAACACCGGGCCCTTGGCGGCGGCGGCGACTAGAAACGCCGCCTGGGCGATCGACGAATTGGTGGTGCTGCCACCGGGCACGGCGCCTTCATCGACCCCGCTGAAAATCTGTGTCGCGGCGCTGGCGCCTCCCGCCATCCCGAGCATCATCCCCGCCAGAATGGCGTGCCGCAATCGTACCATCATGCAGTCCCCAGTTTGCTGTTGAATGACGCCGCTTGCCCCGGCGTATCAGCCGGATGTCGCACCCGATGCAGTGCGGCGGCGGCGCATTGCGGCACCGGTAAGGCCGAAACCGGCGATCAGCATCGCCCAGCTCGCGGGTTCGGGAACGCCGCCGACCGGTGGTGACGGCGCGACGTTGAACGAAATGCCGTCGAGGCCGAAATAATCATAGCCGGCGTTGTTGATGCCGCGAAGGAACTGGACGTTGTGAACCGGCGTGTCGAAGACGATGCCATAATACATGATGCCGCCGCCTTCATTGATCGGCGTGGCATAAGGGTTGATATAAGCGAATTGCGCCTCGTCGAAGTACAGGTTGAATACATTGCTTTGATATTTGTCGAGGCCTGTAACGAAAAAACCGAAGCTATAGGTCGGCATGTCGAAGGTGAACCGGCTCGACTGGATGGAAATTTGCATCCATTTGCCCTGATCAGCGGGGCCTTCGGTGGTGCTGAACGGCAGCGAAGGATTGGCATTGAAGCTGGCGTTCTGGATGCCCCGTTCGGGAATGCCCGGGAACGGCAACTGCGGAGTCCAGCCCAAGATATCGACCTGCAAGCCGCCGGCGATATGGTAGGATGCCTGATCGCCGAGCGGTTCATTGTCGAGATAGTTGGTGAACACTGGACCCTTCAGGGCCGCGGCGGCCAGGAACGCCGCCTGGGCGATCGACGAATTGGTGGTGCTGCCACCCGGCACGGCGCCATTGTCGACGCCACTGAAAATCTGTGTCGCGGCGCTGGCGCTGCCAGCCATGCCCAGCATCATCCCCGCCAGCATGGCGTGACGCAAATTCCCAATCATGCAGTCCCCCTGTTTGCCGGGACGTGATGGGGGTGGGGGTTGCCGCTGTCAACGATCGAGCCATGGTCCGGCGCATTGTTAAAAAATTGAAATTTTCTCGTGTCAAGACACGGAAAAGATTGACGGTTCACCGAGAAGTCGGCTGCAGTTGGCAGTTCGTTCCTTCGCGACGACGAACCGGAACGGTTTGTGGTGTGAGGGGGCGGGCCGGCGGACGCGCAACGCTGCGCCCCTCACGCCGCAACCGGTGCCGGCGTCCTTCCAGTGCCGGAAGGCGCCGCTGCTCAGCCGTCCAGCAACAACAGCACTGCGCCCGCCCCGCCGACCACCCGCCCGCCCGTCATCATCACGCCGGGCACCATCGCCGCGCCTTCGTGGCTCGCCGCCCCGGCGATCAGCATGGCGCGGCCGGCAAGGTCGCAGCCGGCGCCGTCGCGCAGGGCCAGCTTGCGCACGGTGATGCCGTCGCCATCATGGACCAGCCGTTCCTCGCCCCAGGGGCGGGCGGCCAGTACCGGTCGGGTCAGCAGGGCGTCGCCGGCGAGGCGGCCGGCGATGGTCTTGACGTCCTGGCCGCGGCCGCGCGCCGTCACCAGCACCGCATCCGGCGTCGCGACGATGTTGAGGCCCTCGATGCCGATGGTGGCGAGCAGCACGCCTTCGGCACGGAGCAGGCAGTCGCGCGTGTCGATCGTCTCGATACGGCCGGTGGTGACGTTGCCGGCAGCGTCGGCCGGCCCCAGTTCGTGCAGCGCGTCCCAGCTGCCGATGTCCGACCAGCCGGGATCGACCGGGCAGACGGCGACACGGGCGGCCTTTTCGAAGATTGCATAATCGATCGAATCCGCCGGCGCGGACGCGAATGCCGCCGCATCGGGGTCGATCCGGCCGGGCTGAGCCCGCGCGCCGGCCAGTGCCGCTGCCGCCGCGGCCAGGGTTTCGGGGGCATGTTCGGCGAGCGCGGCGCGCATGGCGGCGGCGCTGAACAGGAAAATGCCGGCATTCCAGCTGTAATTGCCCGCCGCGACATAGGCCTGCGCCTGCGCCAGCGGCGGCTTTTCGACAAAGGCCTCGGCGGCAGCGACCCCCGGCCGGATCGCCGCGCCGGCGCGGATATAGCCATAGCCGGTCTCCGGCGTCGCGGCATGGATGCCGAAAGTGACCAGCCAACCATCCGCCGCCGCCGGCGCGGCGCGCTCGACCGCGGCGAGCAGCGCGGCGGGATCGGTGACGACATGATCCGATGGCATGACGAGGATCAGCGCGTCGGCGTCCTGCGCCGCGATCGCCAGCGCGGCGAGCGCGATCGCCGGCGCCGTGTTCCTCGCCATCGGTTCGACGATCAGCAGCGCGTCCGGGCCCAATTGCTCGCGTACCTGGCCGGCATGGACAGCGCCGGTGACGACGATCGGCGGGTGAAAGCGTGCCGGATCGGCGGTGCGGGCGGCGGTGGTGACGATCATCGTCTCGGCCGCGGCAAGCGCCAGCATCTGCTTGGGGCTGTGGCTGCGTGACAGCGGCCATAGCCGGGTGCCGGCGCCGCCGCACAGGATTACCGGCCAGAGCCGGGGGGTATTCGCGGTCATTGCCGGGCTCTCGCAACAGGATGCGGGCGGTGCCCTAGCCTAGCCTCGCGCCCGCCGCTACCATGGGCGTGTTGCAATGATCCGAAATCGTGCGGATTTCGGGCAGCGCGGGGCGAGCATGGTCTGCCATGCGATGGGGATTGGCATGCGGCGGGGATTGCCATGCTGTTGACCGATGTCGGCATGTTCAGCCACCTGCTGGCGGCGGTGGGCTTTCTGTCGCTGTCGATCGCCGCGCTGTGGCAGCCGCAGCGCAGCAATGCCTCCTGGTGGCTGGCCGGCGCCGCTTTCGTCACCGCGCTATGGGCCGCGGTGTTCGTCGCGACCCAGCGCGATCCGGATTTCTGGGGCAATACGCTGTCGCCGGCCGAAACGCTGCGCTCGGCGAGCTGGATTGCCTTTCTGGTGGCGATGCTGCGCCCCGGCTGGCGGCTCGACGAGCGGCTGAGTTCGTCCTTCGTCATCGCCGGTGCCATCGGATTCCTTGCGGCATTGCAGCTGGCGCTCGACATGCTGGGGGCCGCGGACCAGGTATTGGCCGGCGATCGCACCCTGGTTTCGCAGCTTTTCATCGTCATGCGGCTGGCGGTGGCGGTGTCCGGCCTGGTGCTGGTGCACAATCTTTACGTCTCCAGCGACATGGGATCGCGCAGCGGCATGCGATTCCTCGCCATCGGGCTGGGGGGACTGTTCGTTTATGATCTGAATTTCTTCACGCTGAGCTTCCTGCTGCCGCCGCCTTCGGAAGATCTGTTCAACATTCGCGGCGCCGCCAATGCCATCGTGCTGCCGCTGCTGCTGTTCGCGGCGCGCGAGGCCTGGGTTTCGCGGGTGCAGGTCTCGCGGCAAGTGGTGTTCCACACGCTCAGTTTCGCGATGATCGGCGTTTATCTGATCGTCATGGCGCTGCTGGCCTATGGCCTGCGGCTGCTTGGCGGCGATCTCGGCCGGCTGTTGCAGATCACTTTCCTGTTCGCGACGGTCATTCTTGCCGCGGTGATCGTGGTTTCGCCGAGCTTTCGCGCGGCACTTCGGGTCAAGATTGCCCAGAATTTCTTCGCCTATCGCTATGATTATCGCGTCGAATGGCTGCGATTCATCGCGACGGTGAGTGATGATCGCGGCGGCGAGCGGCGCGAACCGCGCCAGCAGCAAGGCGAATCTGACATCCACGAACGCATCATCCAGGCGATCTGCGCGGTGCTCGACTCGCCGGCCGGCGTGCTGTTCGTGCCCGATGAGGAAGCGCTGCAACCGGTGGCGGAATGGCATTGGCGCAGTGCCCGGGTTGCGCCGATTCCGCATGGCGAGGGCCTGGCCGCGCTGCTGGAAGGCGGCCAGCGCATAATCGATTTTGACGATTTGCGTGCCAGTGAGGCCAGTAGCGCCGTGCTGCCCGATTGGGCGCGCGACAATCCGCGGCTGTGGCTGGGCGTGCCGCTGGTGCATCTCGACGGGCTTGCGGGCTTTCTGGTGATGGAACGCAGCCTGGCACCACGGGCGCTGAACTGGGAAGATTTCGACCTGCTGCGCACGCTGGGGCGGCAATCGGCGAGCTATATCGCGGAAAGTGCGGCACAATTGTCTCTGGACGAAGCCGCCAAGTTCGAGGAATTCAACCGGCGCTTCGCTTTCATCATGCACGACATCAAGAATCTGGTCAGCCAATTGAGCCTCGTCGCCCGCAATGCCGAACGCCACGCCGACAATCCGGATTTCCGCAAGGACATGGTGGCGACGCTGCAGAGTTCCGTCGGCAAGATGAACGACCTGCTTGCCCGCCTGTCGCAGCGGCCGACGCGCAGCGAACCGCATTGGGCCTGTCTCGACCTCGGCGCATTGCTGACCGAGGTGACGACGGTGAAGCGCCGCGGCCATGCGCCGTTGACACTGGCTGGCGACGGCGTGAATAGCGCGGAGCGATTGTTCGTCGCCGGTGACATTGGACAGATCGAGCAATTGTTTCTTCACCTTATCCAGAATGCCATCGATGCCTCCGAAGCCGGTGCCGCGATCGAGGTGACCGTCACCGCCGACGCCGCCGATGTCAGCGTGCGCATCGAGGATCGCGGCCATGGCATGTCGGCCCGGTTCATTCGGCAGGAGCTTTTCCAGCCATTCCGATCGACCAAGCCCAATGGTTTCGGCATCGGTGCCTATGAAGCGCGCGAAATCGCCCGCGGTCATGGCGGGCGGCTCGACGTGGTCAGCCGCGAGAAGGAGGGCACCATCTTCACGGTGACCCTGCCGCGTACCCTGTCCGGCGACCCGGCGCTTGCCCGGCCCGAGGACCGGATCGCCGCGCAATGACGGAGCCCCGATGAGCGATCCCTTGCGGAAGCTGCTGGTCGTCGAGGATGACGAGGGCCTGCAGCGCCAGTTGAAATGGTCCTATGAGGACTATGAAGTCGTGATCGCCGGCAGTCGCGAGGCGGCGCTCGAGGCACTGCGCACGCACCAGCCGGCGGTGATGACGCTCGATCTCGGCCTGCCGCCCGATCCCGATGGCGTTTCCGAAGGTTTCGCGACCCTCGCCGAGGTGCTGCGCGCCCGGCCGACGACCAAGGTGATCGTCGCCTCCGGCCATGGCGCCCGGGAAAGCGCGCGCCGCGCCATCGCCGAGGGGGCGTTCGATTTCTACCAGAAGCCGGTCGATATCGACGAACTCGGCCTGATCGTGCGTCGCGCCTTCCATGTCGCGGATCTGGAAGCGGAAAACCGCCGCCTTGCCGAATCCATCGCCGAAGCGCGTGGCAATGTGCTCGGCGGCATCGTCACCGGCGCGCCCGAAATGCTGAAAGTGGCGCGGATGATCGAGCGTGTCGCTTCGGCGCAGGTGTCGGTCATGCTGCTCGGCGCGTCGGGCACCGGCAAGGAACTGCTTGCCCGCGGCCTGCACGAAGCCAGCCTGCGCACGGGCAAGCCGTTCATCGCCATCAATTGTGCTGCCATCCCGGAAAATCTGCTCGAATCCGAACTTTTCGGCTATGAAAAGGGCGCCTTCACCGGTGCGGTGAAGACCCAGGAAGGCAAGATCGAGCTGGCCGAAGGCGGCACGCTTTTTCTCGACGAAGTCGGCGATATCCCCTTGCCGTTGCAGGTGAAATTGCTGCGCTTCCTGCAGGAGCGCGTCATCGAGCGCATCGGCGGCCGCAAGTCGATCCCCGTCGACGTCCGCATCGTCTGCGCCACCCACCAGAACCTCGACACGATGATTGCCCAGGGGCGATTCCGCGAGGATCTCTACTACCGCCTCGCCGAGATCATCGTCCGCATCCCCAGCCTGGCGGAACGCCATGGCGATGCCGTGTTGCTGGCGCATCATTTCCTGGCCCGCTTCTCGCGAGAAAATGGCCGTAGTTTCAAGGGTTTCATGCCCGATGCCATTGCCGCTTTGTCGGATTGGCACTGGCCCGGCAATGTCCGCGAGCTCGAAAATCGCCTCAAGCGCGCGGTGATCATGGCGGAAGGCTCGCGCCTCACTGCCACCGATCTCGACCTCGGCGGCCCGCAGGACGAGGCGGCGATGTCGCTGAAAGCAGTCCGTGAAGCCGCCGATCGTGTCGCCATCCGGCGGGTGTTGGCGCGATCCGACAACAATATGTCGAACGCTGCCAAGATATTGGGCATCAGCCGGCCGACATTGTACGATCTGATCAAGCAATATGGACTGGAAGCGGGCTGATACTCCGGGATGGTCGAATATAAAAAGGGACCTCCGGCGGCTGGGGCCTTGGGCCCCAGACCCCGTTTTGATCTTTCGTCTCAAATGACGAATGCCTGTATTCAATGATGACTAATAGAATGGGGTCTGGGGCCTAAGGCCTCAGCCGCCGGAGGCAAGAATTTCCTTCTATCCAACGTC
>JAIXZK010000200.1 GCA_027489695.1 Sphingomonadales bacterium | reverse complement strand
GCCGTGTTCACCGCCGAAGGCCGGATCGAGCTCGACGCCGCCATCATGGGTGGCGGTGGCGCCGGTGCCGTTGCCGGTGTCAGCCGCACCCGCAACCCGGTCAGCCTGGCGCGCGCCGTGATGGAGCGCAGCCCGCACGTCATGCTCGCCCGCGACGGCGCCGATATCTTCGCGCTGGAGCATGATCTCGAACAGGTCGAGCCGGCATGGTTTCACACCCCGGCACGCTGGCGGGCGCTGGAAGCGATGAAGGCGAGCGCGGCGGCCGGCGGGCCGTTGTTCGACAAGGCGCTGAAGTTCGGTACCGTCGGCGCCGTGGCGCGCGATGCCGACGGGCGCCTGGCGGCGGCGACCTCGACCGGCGGGCTGACCGGCAAGCGCTGGGGACGCATCGGCGATTCGCCGCTGATCGGCGCCGGCACCTGGGCCGATGGTGCGGTGGCGATGTCGGCGACGGGATCGGGGGAGGATTTCATCCGCGCCGCCGCCGGCCACGAGATTTCGGCGCGCATCCGCCATCTCGGCGAAAGCGCCGAAGCTGCCACCGCCGCGGTGCTGGCGACGATCCGGGGCGCCGGCGGCGATGGCGGCATCATCTTCATTGGCGCCGATGGCGGGGCCGGCTGGGCCTTCACCACCCCGGGCATGTTCCGGGGGTGCGTCACCGCCTCCCAAAAGCCGGCGGTGGCGATCTTCGCCGACGAACGCTAAGAGCTTTCCGCAAGCGTCAACCGGAGCCTCGTTCATGCCGATCCCCGCCGCCTTTCAGGGCCGCCTGTCCATCCCCGTCATCGGTTCGCCGCTGTTCATCATCTCGGGGCCCGAGCTGGTCATGGCGCAGTGCCGCGCCGGCGTCATCGGCAGCTTCCCGAGTTTGAATGCCCGCCCCCTCGCCCAGTTCGAGGAATGGCTGCAGCGCCTCAACACCGAGCTGACGCCGCAGGATGCGCCCTATGCCGTCAACCTGATCGTCCACAAGTCCAACGATCGCCTGATGGACGACCTGGCGCTGTGTGTGAAGTACAAGGTGCCGATGGTGATCACCTCGCTGGGCGCGCGCTATGACGTCAACGAGGCGATCCACAGCTATGGCGGCATCGTCATGCACGATGTCATCACCAACGCCTTTGCCAAAAAGGCCGTTGAAAAGGGCGCCGATGGCCTGATCGCGGTTGCCGCCGGCGCCGGCGGCCATGCCGGGACGATCTCGCCGTTCGCGCTGATCCAGGAAATCCGCGAATGGTTCGACGGGCCGCTGGCGCTGTCGGGCAGCATCGCCAATGGCGCCGCCGTGCTCGCCGCCGAAGCGATGGGCGCCGATTTCGGCTATATCGGATCGGCGTTCATCGCCACCGCCGAAGCGCGCGCCGTCGATGGCTACAAGCAGATGATCGTCGAGTCCGCTGCCAACGACATCGTCTATTCGAACCTGTTCACCGGCGTGCACGGCAATTATCTGCGGCCGTCGATCGTCAATGCCGGATTGGACCCCGACAATCTCGCCGAAAGCGACCCTTCCAAGATGAACTTCGGCAGCGGCGGCAACACCGAAGCCAAGGCCTGGAAGGACATCTGGGGCTGCGGCCAGGGCATTGGCGCGGTCAAGGCCGTGCTGCCGGCGGCGGACCTCATCGCCCGGCTGCGCCGCGAATATGATGTGGCGCGCGGTCGGGTGCTCGGCGGCGGCGCCGCGGCGATTGCGGCGGAATGACGGGCGGCGAAACCGGCCTGCGGCTGCGCCTGCTTGGCCTTGCGGTGGTGACCGGGCTGCTCAGCCAGTTCTGCGTGAATTTCGGGGCGTGCGCCGCGCCCGCGGCGCGCCTTGCCTCGGCAGCGATGGAAACCGCGGTCGTCGTTGCGGGTTGATGCCAGGTCATCTCAGGGGGACTTCCCATGGAACTTGCCATCGCGCTCGAAAGCGTCTGCCGCCTCATCCTTCGCCTGCGCGAGTTTGAGGCGCTGGTGCCGGACAGCGACCCTGACGACGCTTCCAACCCGACCGACGATGGCCAGATCGACGCCATCGAGGATGATGGCGAGAACCCCGCCGAACAGGAAGTCCGCGCCATCGTCGACGACATGGCCGAGGACGAGCAGGCCGAGGTCATCGCGCTCGCGCTGGTTGGCCGTGGTACCTATGACGCGACCGAATGGGCCGATGCCCTGGAAGCTGCCGCCGACGAGACCAGCGATGCCGCCGACTGGATGCTGCAGCAGCCGACGCTGAGCACCGATCTGGAGGCCGGGCTGGCGGCGTTCGACCTCAGCTGCGACGGGCTCGGAACGGTCGTGTGATTTCCTCTCCCTTCCCCTCGTGGGGAGGGAGGCAGCGGTCAGCGCCGCACCACCCGTTCCGCGTTCGGCACCGGCTCCGCCGCCGCGCGGCTCTTGACCCCGAGCGAGATAAGCAGCGACGAAGACACGAAGATCGACGAATAGGTGCCGATGACGATGCCAAGCACCATCGCCGCGGTGAAGCCGAAGATCACGTCCGGCCCCAGCACCAGCATTGCCACCAGTGCGGCGAGCAGCGTGATCGAAGTCATCACCGTGCGCGGCAGCGTCTCGTTGACGCTGAGATCGATGATCGGGCCGATGTCCATCGTCCGGTATTTGCGCAGATTCTCGCGGATTCGGTCATCGATGACGACCTTGTCGTTCAAGGAATAGCCGATGATCGTCAGCACGGCGGCGACGATGTTGAGATCGAACTCCAGCTGCGTCAGCGCGAAAAAGCCGAGCGTCACGACGACGTCGTGAACCAGCGCCACCACCGTCGAGATACCGAAATACCATTCGAAGCGGAACCAGGTGAACAGCGCCACGAACAGCATCGACAGGCCGACCGCCCAGAGCCCGCTTTCGATCAATTCATCGGAAACCTTGCCGGAAACGCTCTCGACACGGCGGAACTTGACCTCGCCATAGCCGGATTTCAGCCCTGACTGCACCTTGGCGACAACGCGCTGCACCGCACCCTGCTCGCCTTCCGGCAGCGGCAGGCGAATGAGGATATTGCGCGGATTGCCGAATTCCTGCAGCGCCGAGCGGCCGACGCCAAGGCCATCGACCCGCGTGCGCAGGCCATCGAGCGCCGGCGGCTGCTGGAATTCGACTTCCATGGTCAGCCCGCCGACGAAATCGACGCCGAGGTTCAGGCCGCGCGTCACCAGCAGCGCCGCCGAGCCGATGGTGAGCAGCAGCGTCAGCGCAAAGGCGATGAAGCGGATGCGGACAAAGCCGATGTTGGTGTTGTCGGGAACGAGTTTGATGACGGGCACGGGCGCGTTCCCTCAGATCGACAGCGTGGCCGGGCGGCCGCGTGCCAGCCAGCGCGCCACCATCAGGCGGACGACGGTGACGGCGGTGAACACCGAGGTCGCGATGCCGATCGACAGCACCACGGCAAAGCCCTTGATCGGCCCGGAGCCGAAGAAGAACATGATGATGGCGACGATGATATTCAAGGAATTGGCGTCCCAGATTGTCCGCGTCGCTTCCTTGAAGCCGACTTCAACGGACGGCACGACGCCCCTGCCCTTGCGCTGTTCCTCGCGGATGCGTTCGTTGATGAGGACGTTGGCATCGACGGCGGCGCCGATGGTCAGGACCATGCCGGCGATGCCCGGCAGGGTCAGGGTGAAGCCGCCGACCGACATCACGCCGAGGATGAGCACGACGTTGATGACCAGCGCGATGACGGCATAGACGCCGAAGCGGCCATAGCAGAGCACCATGAGCAGCGACACGGCGAGTACGGCGGCGACGGCGGCGATGCTGCCGGCGCGGATCGAATCGGCGCCGAGATCGGGGCCGACGGTGCGCTCCTCCACCACCTTCAGCGCCACCGGCAGCTTGCCCGAGCGCAGCAGGATGGCGAGTTCGTTCGCCGTTTGCACTGTATAGCTGCCCGAGATGATGCCGGAACCGCCAAGGATCGGCTCGTTGATGTTGGGCGCCGAAATCACCTTGTTGTCGAGGATGATGGCGAACGGCTTGCCGACATTTTCCTGCGTTGCGCGGGCGAATCTTTTGCCCCCTACTGAATCAAAGCGGAAGCTGACCGCCGGCCCGCCATTCTGATCCTGTGTCACCTGGCTGTCGACGAGCTGGTCGCCCGAGATGATGGCGCGGCGCTTGACGACGATCGGCTGGCCTTCGATCGTGACCAGCAGCTGGCTGCCCGGCGGAATGCGGCCCTGCGCCACCTCGGTCTGGTCGGCAGCGACATCGACGAGCTTGAACTCCAGCTTGGCGGTCTTGCCGAGCAGTGCCTTCAGCGCCGTCGGGTCCTGCAGGCCAGGCACCTGGACGACGATGCGGTTGCTGCCCTGGCGAACAATGGTCGGCTCGCGGGTGCCCAATTCGTCGATGCGCTTGCGGATGACTTCGACGGCCTGCGCCATGGCGCTGTCGATCGAGGCGGCAACGCCCGATTCGGTCTCGCGCAGCACGATGCGGTTGCCGGGCTGGACCAGCACATCGACCTCGCGGGCGCCGGACAGGGCGGAAATCGGCTGCGTCACCTTGCGCAGCGCCGCGGCGGCGGCTTCGATGCGGGCCGGATCGGTGACGGTGAAGCTGAGCTGACCGCCGGCGAGCGACAAGTCGCTGAACCCGACCGCGCCGCCCTCGACCTGGCGCAATTCGCTGCGCACCGTGTCCTCCAGCGCTTCCAGCTTGGCCTTGCGGACATCCTCGACAGTGGCTTCGAGCATCAGGTGCGAGCCGCCGCGCAGATCGAGGCCAAGGCTCAGCTGGCTCTTCGGCACGAAATCGGGCAGCGCCGCCAACTGGCTGTTCGAAAGGAAGTTCGGCACGGCGAACAGGAAACCGATCAGGATGGTCGCGTAGATCGACCAGACTTTCCAGGGCGGCAGATCGAGCATGTCAGGCCTTGGTCAGCTTGACGGGGTCGTTGGCCGGGGTCGGCGCGTTGCGGCTGCGCACCTCGGCGAGCGTGCCCTTGACGACGCGCAGCTTGACGCCGGTCGCGACCTCGACTTCCAGTTCGGCGTCCATGACGCGCACCACCTTGCCGATCAGGCCGCCGCCGGTGACGACTTCATCGCCCTTCTGGACGGCGTCGATCATGGCGCGATGTGCCTTCACCCGCGCCTGTTGCGGCCGGATGATCAGGAAATAGAAGATCGCGAAAATGGCGAGATAGGGCACGAAGGCGATGAAGCCAGCGGCACCGCCGGCGGCGGCACCCGCTGCGGGCGAGGCCGCCTGCGCATAGGCCGGGGAAAAGAACATGGTGATCAGCTTTCCGGGCGTCCCGCTCGGGACGTGAAGAGCGCGCCTCTAGCGCGTGGCGGGCGCCGGCGCAACGCGGCACGAGGCAGGGTGCCGCCAGCGCCCATGCGCGCTATGGAGCCGCCATGGACGAATTCGCCCCGCACCTCGCCCGCATTGCCGATGCGCTGGAACGCCTGTCGCCACCGCCGACGAGCACCGACCCCGCCATTGGCCATTGGTTCGCCTTTGGCGCGGCCGGCCTGGACGCGGTGCCGGTGCCACGCACGACGCCGCTGGCGCTCTATGCCGGGGTCGATGCGCAGCGCGATGCGCTCGCCGAAAATGCCCGCCGTCATGCGCTCGGCCTGCCGGCGCATGACGTATTGCTGTGGGGCGCGCGCGGCATGGGCAAATCGAGCCTGGTGCGCAGCGTCCACGCCGATCTGGTCGCCGCCGGCCATGATGTGGCGCTGGTGCAGGTGGCGCAGGGCGATCTCGCCGCCCTGCCCGGCCTGTTCCGCCGCCTGGCGCCGGTATCGCGGCGCTTCATGGTGTTCCTCGACGATGTCTCGCTCGGCGCCGATGCGGCACAGGTCCATGCGCTTCGCTCGCTGCTCGATGGCGGCATCCTGGCCCGGCCCGATCATGTTCGGCTGGCGATCACTTCGAACCGGCGGCAGCTGGTGCCGCGCGCCATGGCGGCCGAGGACCAGGACGCGATCAACCCGCGCGACGCCGCCGACGACCAGCTGGCGCTCGCCGATCGCTTCGGGCTGCGGCTGGGCTTTCACGCCTGCGACCAGGACCAGTATCTGGCGATCTGCGGCAATTATGCCCGCGCCCATGGCCTCGCCTTCGATCCCGCCGCGGCGCTGGCCTGGGCGGTGGCGCGCGGCGCGCGATCGGGGCGGGTCGCCTGGCAGTTCACCGTCGAGACGGCGGGCGCGGCGGGGGTAACGCTGGGCTAACCGGATGAAGAGTTGCCTGGCGCGGTGGCGGATCGAATAACTTCCGATCGAAGAATTCGGGCATGGGAGGCCGGAATGCGACGCTGGGTTCTGCTGATCGGGTTGCTGCTGTCGGCCTGGGCGGGCCCTACCATGGCCCAGCAGCGGGTGCGCTGCGAAAGCTTCAACTATCAGCCGCAATCCTGCCCGGTTTCCGATCCGCAATATGTGCGGCTGGCGGAACGGCTTGGCGGGCGCTGCACCGAAGGCGTCGACTGGTCGGTGGAGCGCCGCGGCCTGCTGGTGCGCAACGGCTGCCGGGCGGTTTTCGAGATCGGCCGGCCGAGCCGGCCCGACTATGGCGGCGGCCCTTATCCCGGCCTGCCCAATCCCGGCTATCCCGGCGGTGGCTACCCCGGCGGCGACATCGATCGGGTGACCTGCCAGAGCTGGAACTATCAGCCGGCCCGCTGCGCCATGAACACGTCGCGCGGCGTCCGCATCGCGCGCGTGCTCGGCGGCGAGTGTCGCGAAGGTTCGACCTGGAGCTATGATCGCGGCGCTGTTTCCGTGCGCGGCGGCTGCCGGGCGGAATTCGTCAGTGGCAATCGGCCCGGCATCGGCGGCCCCGGTTTCGGCGGCTATCCCGATGGCGGCCCGGATCGGGTGACCTGCCAGAGCTGGAACTACCAGCCGGCCCGCTGCGCGATGAACACGTCGCGCGGGGTCCATATTGCGCGTGTGCTCGGCGGTGACTGCCGCGAAGGCGCGACCTGGGACTATGATCGCGGCAGCGTTTCGGTGCGCGGCGGCTGCCGGGCCGACTTCGTCAGCGGCGGTCGGCCGGGGGGCGGCGGCCCGGGCTTCGGCGGCGGCCAGGTGATCGAATGCAGCAGCTGGGATTACCGCCCGGCCCGCTGCCCGGTCGCCGTGGCGCGTGATGTCGAGCTGATCCGGGTGCTCGGCGGCGAATGCATCGAACGGCGCAGCTGGTTCTGGGACCGCCGCGGCATCGACGTGCGCGACGGCTGCCGCGCCCGCTTCCGGGTCTATTGATTGCAGCCCGCCAGATCGCCGTCCCCGGCGGTCTGGCGGGCTGCCTCGCGTTCCAGGATCGAGCCGGGTTCCAGCGGAACTGCCCCCGAGCGCGACAATCGCGCCGGCGACAATGGTTGCCGGCGGCGTTCGATATCCCTAATACAGGGGCTCGTTCTCGCCCAAGGCCAGCCCCATGACCATCCTGCGCGCATTCTGGCGCTTTCTTGTCGGCGTTAAGGACTTTCTGGTCCTGATGCTGCTGCTGCTGTTTTTCGTCGGCCTGTGGAGCGCGCTCAACAGCCGCAGTGGCAGTGTGAGCGTTCCCGATGGCGGCGCGCTGGTGCTGGCGCTGGATGGTGCCATCGTCGATCAGGGCACGGAAAGCGGCGCGTTCGATTTCGCCACCGGCAACAATGTTGGCGGCGAAAAGCAGATGCGCGACATTCTGGGCGCCATCGACAAGGCCCGCGAGGACGGCCGCATCAAGGGGCTGGTGCTTGATCTCGATACCTTTGTCGGCGCCGGCGAAGCCAATCTCCAGGCCATTGGCCAGGCGCTGGCCAAGTTCCGCAAGGCCGGCAAGCCGGTGCACGCCTTTGCCACCGCCTATACCGATGCCGGCTATTATCTGGCGGCGCATGCGGACAAGATCTGGATCAGCCCGCTGGGCGCCGTGCTGGTCTCCGGCCCTGGCGGTGCCAACCTCTATTTCCGCGATGCGCTGGCCAAGCTCGATATCGACATCAATGTCTTCAAGGTCGGCACCTACAAGGCGGCGGTCGAACCTTTCACCCGCGAGGACGCCTCGCCGGAAGCCGAAGCCGCATCCCAGGCGCTGGTCGACAGCCTGTGGGCGACATGGCTCGCCGATGTCGAGCGCGCCCGCCCGGCGACCGATCTCGCCAATTTCGTGGCGACGCTTTCGACGCGCGTTCCGGCCGCCGGCGGCGACCAGGCCAAGGTCGCGCTCGCTGCCAAGCTTGTCGATGCCATCGCCAGCCGCAGCGAGTTTGACGCGGCGATGGTCAAGCTGTTCGGCGAGGGCAAGCCCAACCGCTTCGGCAGCTATGCCGGCATCGGCCTCGATCGCTATCTCGCCGCCACCCGCCCGGTGGTGCCGGAAAGCGGCGCCGCCGTCGGCGTCGTCTATGTCACCGGCGACATCGTCGATGGCGAAGCCCCGCGCGGTACCGCCGGCGGCACCACCATCGCCCGCGCCATCGCCGAGGCGACGAGCAACGACGACATCAAGGCGCTCGTCGTCCGCGTCGATTCGGGTGGTGGATCGGTGCTGGCATCGGAGGAAATCCGCCAGGCGCTGCTCGGCGCCAAGGCCAAGGGCCTGCCGGTGGTGGCGAGCTTCGGGCCGGTGGCGGCTTCGGGCGGCTATTGGGTGGCGACCGCGGCGGACGAAATCTTCGCCCAGCCTTCGACGATCACCGGCTCGATCGGCGTCTTTGCCATCATCCCGACCTTCAACCGCAGCCTCGCCGACCTCGGCATCGACAGCGACGGCGTCAAGACGACGCCCTATTCGGGCGAGCCCGATGTCGTTCGCGGCCTCGGCCCCGAAACCCGCGTGCTGCTGCAGGCGTCGGTGGAGGATATCTACCGCCGCTTCACCACCATCGTCGGCGCGGCGCGCAAGCTGCCGCTCGCCGAAGTCGATCGCATCGGCCAGGGCCGGGTCTGGGCCGGCACCACCGCGCTGAAGCTGAAGCTCGTCGACAAGATGGGCGATCTCGACGCCGCCGTCGCCGCCGCCGGCGCCAAAGCCGGGCTGAAGGGGGACATTCGCGTCGTCGCGGTCGAAAAGGCCGCGACGCCGTTCGAGCAGTTCTTCGCTTCCTTCGCCCCCAATGACGAAGCCGAGGAACAGGCGCGCGACCCCTATGCCAAGCTGATCAGCGCCTCACGGCTGCACCTGCTCGCCGCCATCGGCGATGTGCGGGCGCTGGCCAATGGCCCGGTGATGCAGGCCGCCTGCCTGGAATGTGCCGGCATGGGCAGCCCGCGCATCGGCCGCGCCCGGGCGGGCGGCGAGGCGCTGCTGGCCTTGGGCACAAGGCGGCCATGACCCTGCGCCGGCGCGAGCTGCTCGCCGCCGGACTCGCGGCGCCGCTGTTGGCGGCACCGCTGCGCGCTCAGACGGCAGCGCCGCCGCCCTATCGCTTTCCCGGCGCCGCCGAGCGTCGCGAGGATGCGGCGCTGCTCGCCCGCGCCTATCGCACGCTGCATCCGGGCCTGCTGCGCTACAACAGCGACGCCAGCCTGGATGCCGCCGCCGCCCGGCTGCTCGCCGAAGCCGGCGCCGCCGAAAGCCCGGAGGCGCTGTGGCTGGCGGCGACGCGCTTCACTGCCGCCCTGCGCTGCGGCCATAGCTGGGTCAGCCCCTACAACCAGGGCCGGGCCTTCACCGCGCTGGTCAATGATCGCGTCGGCCGCCTGCCCTTTCGCTTCCGCTGGATCGGCCGGCGCATGATCGTAACCGCCACCACGCCGGCGCTGCCCGAACTGCGCATCGGCAGCGAGATCGTCAGCCTCGATGGCGAAGCCGCGGCGGCGCTGCGCGCCCGGCTGCTGCCACTGGCGCGCGCCGATGGCCATAATGATGCCAAGCGGCTCGATCTGCTCGGCTCCCCCGGCGTATCGCGCTACGAGGATTTCGATTTCCTGCGCCATGTCACGGCGCCGCGTCGCCGGGACGATTGCGACCTGGTCTGGCGCACCCCGGACGGCCGAACAATGCGCGGGACGGCAGGCTTGCTCCTCGACCCCGGCAAGGCCGTAGCCGAAGCCGCCGATGCCGCCGATGCGCCGGTCTTCCGCCGGGCGCTGGTCGGCGAGGGCCGCGCCCTGCTGCTGACCATGCCGACCTGGGCGGTGTATGATTCCAAATGGGATTGGCGCGGGTTCATCGATGCGAGCGTCGATCAGGCCATTGCCGAAAAGCGGCCGGCGATCATCGTCGATCTGCGCGACAATGAAGGCGGCCTCGATTGCGGCGATGTGCTGCTGGCGCGGCTGATCACGGCACCGCTGCCGGCGCCGGCGGGGGCGCGGCGTTGCCGCTACCGCACGACGCCGGCCGATCTCGATCCGATGCTCGACACCTGGGACGACAGCTTCCGCAAATTGGGAGTGGGTGCGGCAGGGCCGGATCGCGAGGGTTTCTACCGGCTCGCCGACGCCGGCAGCGATGGCGGCGGCGCCATCCTGCCCAAGGGGCCGCGCTACCAGGGCAAGCTGATCGTGCTGATTTCGGCGACGTGCAGTTCGGCGACCTTCCAGTTCGCCGCCCGCGTCCGCCGCCACCGCCTCGGCACGCTGGTTGGCGAACCGACCGGCGGCAATCGCCGCGGCATCAACGGCGGCGCCTTTTTCTTCCTGCGACTGCCGCATTCACGCCTCGAGGCTGATCTGCCGCTGATCGGCTATTATCCGGCGACGCGGGAGCCCGATGCCGGCGTGCTTCCCGATGTGCCCGCGGCGCCGACGCCGGCGAGTGTCGCCGCCGGGATCGACCTTGGGCTGGCGGCGGCGCTGCGACTTGTCTGAGGATCACGCCTCGTCGTCGCCCGGCAGCTGGCCGGCCCGCATCTGGGGGCTGGCGCTGCTTGGCGGCGGCATCGGTGTCGCCATTCATTTCATCCTGCCAGTTCCGTCGATTTCGACGGAAAGCTATGGCGCTGCCGCGGTTTGGCAGGCGCCGACCCCCACCCAATTGGCGTTGGCGACCTTCCTCGGCGTCGCCGGCCTGGCGTTGGGCTATGTCGTCGAACGTCGGGGCGAGGCGCTCAGCCTGGGCTTCGCGTTGCTTGCCGGGGCGGTCACCGCGCAGGTCGTCGGCCAGGCCGGCGCCGGCGGGATGGAGTCCACCGAAGTCTGGCGGCTGGTCTGCGCCTGCCTTGCCGTCGCCATCGCGGCGCCGTTGTTCCAGGCCTGGCGCGAGCGGCCGGCCGGGCGCCGCCTGCCCGAATACGCCGCGGCGCATGACCATGCCTGGACGAATCTCGTGCTGTGGTTCGCCAGCTTCGCCTTTCTCGGCATCGTCTGGTCGCTGGCCTTTCTGCTCGGCGCGCTGTTCGACCTGATCGGGATCGACCTGCTGCGGAAGTTGCTCGAACGCCGGATCGTCGAGTTTTCGCTCACCGGCGCGGCACTGGGGGCCGGCATCGGACTGCTCCGCGATCGCTCCGGCTTGCTCGGCAGCCTGCGGCGGGTGATTTCGACCGTGCTCGCCGTGCTGGCGCCGGTGCTGGCGGCGGGGCTGCTGCTGTTCGTCCTCGCCCTGCCCTTCACCGGCCTCGCCCCGCTGTGGGCGGCGACCAAATCGACGACCCCGATCATCTTGAGCGTCATGGCCGGTGCGCTGATCCTGCTCAACGCGGTGATCGGCGACAGCGACGCCGATGCGTCGTCCTCGTCGCTGCTGCGCCGCGCCGCCATGGTGCTCGCCGCGGTGCTGCTTCCGCTGGCCGGCATCGCGGCGCTGTCGGTGGGCATCCGGGTCATTGAGCATGGCCTGACGCCGGATCGGCTGTGGGCGGTCACCTTCGTCATCATCGCCAGCGCCTATGCACTCGCGGCGGCGGCCGCGTTGCTGCGCACCCTGCCGCGCCTCGTCGGCTGGCAGGATCGGCTGCGCGACGGCAATCTGGTGCTGGCGCTGGCGCTGTGCGGCGGCGCCGTGCTGCTTTCGACGCCGCTCATCGATTTCGGCGCGATATCGACGAGGACCCAGCTGGCGCGGCTGGCGCGTGGCGAAGAAACACCCGCCACCTTCGACTGGGCGGCGCTGCGCTTCGATTTCGGACCGGCGGGCATCGCGGCACTGAAGGCACAAATTGCCACCGGCAAGGCCCCGCCCGAAGCCGCGGCCGCGCTGGTGGCGACCAACCGCTGGACCCTGAAGCAACGCCAGGAGGCCAACCAGCGCCGCAGCCGCGGCGAGGAAAAGTGGCTGGCGACCCCGCGCGGCTCGACGATTTCGCCGGCCTTGCGCAAAGCCATCGACGACACGGGCACCTGCGCCAACTTCCCGTCCTGCCTGGTCGTTTTCGAATCCCGGGACCGGGCAACGGTGTTCAACATCGGCGCGACCACCAATGGCCCCTTCGGGCACGCTTTCCTTCGACAAGGCGAGGCCTGGTCGCCTGACAATGTTGTTTCTGTCGTTCTAGACGATACCCAGAAAGCGCAGCAGCGCGGCACCGCGCGCGACAAGGCACTAGCCGCCGGCGATGTGACGATCCG
>JAIXZK010000104.1 GCA_027489695.1 Sphingomonadales bacterium | reverse complement strand
GCCCAGGCGATCCGGCTGGAGCCCAACAATCCCGTCCACCGGCTGTTCTACGCCCATACCCTGCTCGATCTCAGCCCCGGCAACGCCGCCAGGGCGGGCAATGTGCTGCAGGGGCTGGACCGGCTGCCGGCGGAAGACGGCTTCGCGGCGCTGCTGCGGGCGCAGGGCGTCGCGCTGGCCGCCGCGATCCGTGCCGGCGATGCCAGGGCGGCGCAGGCGCTGGCCCGCCGCCAGGCGCCGTTCGGGACGATCGCGTAGCGCCGGCCTGGCTAGGGTCGTTCCGGCACCGGCGGGAACGACTGGGTCTTGCCAAGATCCTTGCGCAGCACGCGCACCAGGGCATCGACAGCGTCCATCAGGTCGTCATGAACATTGCGCGCCTGCTCATGCGCCGTGCGCAATCGCGGATGGGCCTGGGTCGGCGTCTCCGCCGCGTTCGCGACGCTGCCATGGGCGCGCAGCTCGGTGCCGTGCACATCGAAGCCGGTGTTGTGCTGCCGCAGCGCCGCCACCACTTCCTCCAGGCGCCGCGCCGCGGCCATGTGTTCGGCATTCCAGCGCGCATGTTCATCGATCCAGACCTGGCGGTCGGCAGCCTGCTCCTCGGTCAGGCGCGGCGTCGCCGGTGCCGCGCGACCCTGGCCGGCGGCCGGGACCGCCGCGGCCATGGCAAGCATGACCATCGACAGGCCGAACCGGGCCCGGAACTGTCTCGCCATCATGGTCTCCCCAAGGTGGCGACTCTCCGGCCGCCGTGCTTTCTGTACATTACAGAAAGTTCATAGAGGAGTCCATGCGTCTGCGCAACAGCCGCGACGCGCGGCCGATCACCAGCGCGACGGCAAGGGGCGGGGGCCGCCAGCCCCGACGGCGGGGCTCAGCCCCGGCCGCCCCTCGCTGCAATCCAGGCGTCGATCTTCTGTTCCAGCACCGCCATCGGCAGCGCGCCGGTCATCAGCACCTGGGCGTGAAAATCGCGGACGTCGAACTTGGGCCCCAGCGCCTTTTCGGCCTTGGTGCGCAGCCGGCGGATGGTCAGCTCGCCGATCTTGTAGGCCAGCGCCTGGCTGGGGATGGCGATATAGCGTTCGACTTCGGCGGTGGCATCGGTGCGCCCCATGGCGCTGTGCGCGAGCATGTATTCGATGGCCTGGTCGCGGGTCCAGTTCTTGCTGTGGATGCCCGTATCCACCACCAGCCGCATGGCGCGGAGCATTTCGTCGTCATAGCGACCCTGCAGCTGATAGGGGTCCTTCAACATGCCGAGTTCGGGGCCGAGGCTTTCGGCATAAAGCGCCCAGCCTTCGACAAAGGCGGTGTTGCCGCCAAAGCGCTGGAACGGCGGCAGCTTGTCATTTTCCTGCGCCAGGCTGATCTGGAAGTGATGGCCCGGCACGCCTTCGTGCAGGAACAAAGTCTCGGTGCCCGGCGTGGTGCGCGACGGCAGGTCATAGCTGTTGAAATAGAAGACACCGGGCCGCGAGCCATCGGGCGTGCCCTGCTGGTAGGAGCCGCCGGCATCGGTCTTTTCGCGATAGGCCGGCACCGGGCGGATTTCGAGCTTGCCCTTGGGCAGCGTCGAGAACAGCGTTCCGACCGTCAGGTCGACGCGCTTGCCGACATCGTAGAAGGCATCACGCATCGCTTCCTTGGTGGCGAATTTGAACTTCGCATCGGTGCGGATGTACTCGAAGAAGGCCTTGAGATCGCCCTTGAAACCGACCTGGGTCTTGACGGCTTCCATGCCCTTGGTGATGCGATCGACCTCGGACAGGCCGATATTGTGGATCTCGTCGGCGGTCATGTCGGTCGTCGTCGTCGCGCGGATGTTGTAGCGATACAGCTCGGCGCCGCCCGGCATCGCCGAAAGCCCGACGCTGTCGCGCGCCACCGGCAGATATTCGTTCTTCAGAAAGTCGCGCAGCCGCAGCAGCGCCGGATTGACCTTGTCGGTGATGGCAGCGGTATAGGCCGCCTTCAGCCGCTGCTGCTCGCCGGCCGGGATAGTGTCGGGGAACTTCGCCACCGGCTTCATCATGATCGACGCGGCCGGGCCGCCGGCCGTCAGGTTGTTCAACTGGTCGATGACATTGTTGACCACCAGCTTCGGCTGGACGACGCCCGATTTCATGCCCTGGCGGAAGCGCGCGATGGCGGCATCGATGGCGACCACGAAGCCGTCGAGGCGCGACAGGCCGTCGTTATAGTCCTTCAGCGTCTTGAACGGCGCCGCGCTTTCGCCCGAGTTGAGTTCCGGGAAATAGGTGTGGAAGCCGAAGAAGTGATCGATCGGCCGCACGATCGTCGCCGCGACCAGTTCGGGCTTGAAACCGGCAAGATCGGTGGTCCGCTGCCAGCGGAAGACGTCGTAGGAGATCCTGTCATTGTCATCGAGGGCGTCGCGGTCGATGGCGGCCAGCGCCGCCAGATCGTCGGCGGCGGCCTTTTGCTCGGCAGCGAGATAGGCGTCGGACAGATAGTCGCCGAACTGCCCGGCATAACGCAGATCGCCGCGGAACAGGCCCTGCAGCGGGTTGCGCTTCAGACTGGCTTCGTCGGATGCGACGAACAGCGCGCGCAGGCGGGCGGCGGGGGTCTCGGCGGCAGCGGCGGCGGGCGAGCTGGCGGGCGCCGCCGTCTGGGCCATCGCCGCGATGGGCGCGGACAACAGGGCAAGGCTGGCGGCAGCAAGATAAAGGGAACGACGCATCGCGATACTCCGGACGGGACTTCAGCTGTATTGGCGGTATCAAACACCGCGTGGTCGTGCAAGCTGCCCCGAACCCGCCACCGATGCAAGATGATGGCGCGTTGGCCCTGAGGCATTGGCCCTGAAGCATCCGCCCTGACGCATTGGGCAGCCCCGCCGCGCTTGCCGCCGGCCGCCAACGCCGCCACTCTGTCGGCGCCTGGGGAGGGCAGACATTTGAAAGTCAAATCCGCGACCTTGGCCGCTTTCGTGGCCCCATGCCTGCCGGTGGCGGCGATCGGCCTGCCGGTGGTTGTCCACCTGCCGCCCTATTACGCCGGCACGCTCGGCCTGCCGCTGGCGACCGTCGGCCTGCTGTTCTCGGTGGTGCGGCTGGTCGACGTGCCGCTCGATCCGCTGTTCGGCAATCTGATCGACCGCACCCGCGGCCGCTGGGGGCGGTACCGGCCCTGGCTGGCCGCCGGCTTGCTGATCATGCTGGCCGGCGTCTATCTCGTCTTCATGGCCGAACCGGGCCTGAGCCCGGCGCGCGGCTTCACCGGGCTGCTGACCATGTATGTCGGCTATTCGATCATCCTCGTCTCCCACACCAGCTGGGGCGCGGCGCTTTCGGACGATTATCACGAGCGCAGCCGCATCTTCGGCTGGTGGCAGACCGGCAACCTCGCCGGCCTGTTGCTGATCCTGCTGGTGCCGCCGCTGGCGCTGTGGCTGGCCGGCAGCAAGCTGCCCGCGGTCGGCGTCCATGCCATGGGCTGGGTCATCCTGGCGGCGCTGCCGCTCGCCGGCGGCCTGGCGCTGGCGATGGTGCCGGAACGGCCGGCCAAGTCGCGCGAGCACCCGACGCTCGCCGACATCCTGAATGTTGCGCGGCTGCCGTTACTGCGCCGGCTGCTGCTGATCGACCTGCTCGCCAATCTGGCGCCGGGGCTGGCCGGGGCACTGCTGATTTTCTTCTTCGAGGCGGCGCGCGGCTATTCGGCGGCGGAATCGCGGCTGCTGCTGCTGCCCTATTTCGCCGCCGGCATGCTTTCGGCACCGCTGTGGATCCAGGTGGCGAAACGCACTTCCAAGCATCGCGCCATCATGCTGGCGCTCGTCGCTTATGCGATTGCGCTGACCGCGACGCTGGCCATCCCACGCGGCAGTTTCGCGCTTGCCATGGTCGGCTTCGGCCTGTCCGGCATTCCGGCGGTGGCGCCGGTCTTCCTGCTGCGCGCCATGCTCGCCGACCTGTCGGATGCCGAGACACTGCGCACCGGCAAGGACCGCACCGCGCTCTTCTATGCCGCGCTGGTGGCGGTGCAGAAACTTGGCTATGCGCTGCCGGTCGGGCTCAGCTATGCCGTTCTGGCGGCGATCGGGTTCGATCCGAAACTCGGCCAAGCCAATTCGGAGAGTGCGCTGACCGGCCTCGTCATCATGTTCGTCGTGCCACCCGTGCTGCTGTCGCTGCTTGCCGCCCTGGCGGTGCGCAGCTGGCCGATCGACGCCACGGCCCAGGCGAAGACCGCGGCGGCGCTCGGCTCGTGAAGGGAACGGCATGAGGCGCCCGGTCCGGCCGTTTCGCATCGGCATCATCGGTGCCGGGCGCGTCGCCAGCTATGCCATCATCGCGCCGGCCCGCGTTTCCGCCACGGCCCGGGTCGTGGCGGTGGCAG